>JACMLI010000460.1 GCA_014379705.1 Gemmatimonadaceae bacterium | reverse complement strand
CCGACCATGACCACGTGCCCCACGGCCATCGCGATCATGCCGAGCCGTGCCGAGGCGTGCGAGGCGACCACACCGAACGCGGCCCGCAACCCGGCGCGAGGCGAACGAGACGCCTTCGGGTCCTGCGCCAGCGCCTGGCGAGCGACGACCGCTGGATCGGGGCGCATCAGCAGCGTGAGCATCAGGGCCGCCACGAGGAACACGACGGCGGAAAACGCGAAGGGGCCGGCGAGCGTGGGCACACCGTAGCCCCGGATCGAGGCACCGGCGAACGCGGCGAGGTTGGGCCCCGTCACCGCGCCGAGTGTCGTTGCCCATACGACCAGGGAAAGGTGGCGGCCTCGCAGGGCGGCTGGCGCCAGGTCGACCGCGGCGTAGCGCGCCTGCATATTGGCCGCGGTCCCGGCGCCGAAGAGAAAGAAGCCCGCGAACAGCAGCGCGATCGAGCCCCGCGCGGCCGCCACCACGACGACGATTGATCCCACGGCCGCGACCAGGTAGGCGGCCGCGAGGCTCAGCCGCCGCCCGCTGCGTTGCACGATGGCAGTCGCGGGCAGCGCGAGCAGTGCGGCACCCACCACCACGAAGCTCTGGGCGAGCCCCGAGACGCTCGTCCCTGCCAGCTCGGCGGCGAGGAGCGCACCGACGGATGCGCCGATGGCCACGCCCACGCCACTGATGACCTGCGTGGCGAACAGCAGCCGTAACGTGCGCCGCTGGATCGCCGCCAGGTCGGGGTTCGCCATCGAGCGACCAGCCTAACGCGTGACCTGGAACGGTGTGCTGGCGACCTTGTCACCCCACGCCAGCTCAATCACTCCGCGCGGCCCCGCCACCGGACGGATCGTGATGGTGAAGTCCTCCGCGAACGCCTCCGCCGACTTGAGCTCGAGCGGCACGCGCCCGAGGTCGCGCGTCGCGTCGTATTGCGTGCCCCACTGGCCCGTCTGCGAGTTCACGATGAGGAAGGCGCCGTTCGAGGTCACCTGCGTGAACAGCGAATAGAGCCCCGCGGGCACGGTGAGGGTGCCGAGCTGGATGGGCCGCGACGTTGCGAGCAGCGTGGCCTCGTTGGCCCCCGTGCGCCAGATCGAGTCGGTTGGAACGAGCGCGCCCCCCCACACCGTCCGCCCGCGCACGGCCGGGCTGCCGTAGTTGATCATGATCGGCGCCTGCGTGAGGGACGCAAATGCCACCTGGCGCGGCGACAGCACGCCCGTGGGCTTCATGCCGCGGGCAAGCGCGGCGATGTCCACGCGACCGCTGGTGCGGAGCCCGGTGGCCTTGTTCGTCGTATACATGCCGTTGATGTGCACCAACTGCCCGTTGCCGCCGAACAGGAGTGACATCGCGTACGGCGCACCCCGCATGCGCAGGGTATCGCCGCGGAATGCCTCGAGGCCCACGTATCCCACGCCGTTCCCGGCGAGGGGAATGGCCGGGACCGAGTCACGAGGTACCCGGGTCCGCAGGAGTTCGAGCGGCGCGTAGACGAACACGGGCAGCGCCGGAAACGCGTTAGGCGCCGCGAAGGTGCGGGAGGGCTGGCTGTCGGCAAACACCAGCGTGCGCGTGGCCGAGTCGGCACGGAAGGTGAAGCGGTACTCCGTGGGCGTGTTCGGCAGCGCGCTGCCATCGGCGGCCATGCGCTTGACCGTCGCGGCACTCACCCGCCCGTTCGCCAGGGTGAGGTCGTAGTGCGTCCGCACCACGGCGGCTCCGTTCCGCGCGACCATTTCGCCCGCGAAGCGCGTGGGCGTGCGCGTGAACTGCTCGACGGCCACGGTGTCGCGGCCAAGTCGATACACGATGATCCCGTCCTGGGCAGCGACGGGGCTGGCGAGGAGCAGGAGCGCGCTCGAGGCGAGGGCAACACGGGTTATTGCAGGCATGTGGAGTTCGCGGCCGGAGGGAGAACAGAATGGCGTGCCAAACCTAACTCGTCGGTCAATGCCACGCCCGAGTTCGCGACATGCGTCAGGGAACGTATCTTGGAGCTCTGCACCACCTCATCGAGGCCATACTTCGTTCCTGCGCGCGGCCTGCACGTCCCGGCGCGGGACACGGAGTGTGGCCCGTTCGAGGGCTTCGGCAGGGAGCCAAACAGCGTCTTCATGGCGCTCCAACTCACAATGATGACGCCCACCATCTACGACGCGGCTGGCGGCATGCCCGCACTCATCGACCTGGCGCATGCCTGGCACGAGCGCGTGCTCGCCGACCCGGTCGTGAGTCACGCCTTCTCGCATGGCTTCCATCCGCAGCACACTGAGCGCCTTGCCGCGTATTGGGCGGAGGCGCTCGGTGGTCCGCCGGCTTTCTCCGAGGCCTTGGGGAACGAATCGACGGTGTTGCGCATGCACGCGGGCAATGGGGAACACACCGACATGGACGAGCGCGCGATCGCGTGTTTCGACCTCGCCCTCGACGACGCGAAGCTTCCCGCTGATCCGCGACTCCGCGCCACGCTGCAGGCGTACTTCCGCTGGGCGACGCACCGGATGGCGGCATACCCCGCCTCGCCGAACGACGTGCCGCGAGGGCTGCCGGTCGCGCGCTGGAGTTGGGAAGGACCCACCGAGGGGTGAGCTGCGGTTGGTGCTACGGCATGCCGGCGGTAGCGAGCGGCCCCGTGCGCCGTGCGACGCTGCCGATCAACGCCACGGGGCACCGGCCTTCGCCGGTGCGACGGGGTGCCGTTCAACATGCAGCTGCATCAGGAGGCCAGCAGCTCGAGCATTCCGCGAACTAGCCTGCAGCCTCGACTTTCAAGGGAAGCGCCCGCGTGCGGACCTCGTCGACGACCCGCGCGATGAACGCGTCAACGGAAACGATTTCCTGCTTCTTCCCCTGCCCCCGCTCCCGCACCGCGATCGTCCCCGCCTCCGCCTCGCGCTTCCCCACGACGGCCATGTACGGCACCTTCATCATCTCACCCTCGCGGATGCGATAGTTCAGCGTGTCGCTCCGCGCGTCGAGGTGCGCGCGGATGCCCGCGGCCTTCATTTTCTTCGTGATCTCCTCCGCCACCGGCGCGAGGTCGTCGGCGATCGGCAGCACGCGAACCTGCTCCGGGGACAACCACACCGGGAACGCGCCGGCAAAGTGCTCGATCAGGATCGCGATGAAGCGCTCAAAGGAGCCACTGACTGCGCGGTGAATGACGACCGGACGGTGCGCGGTGTTGTCCTCGCTCGTGTACTGCAGGTCGAAGCGCTCCGGCGCCGCGTAGTCGAGCTGGATCGTGCCCAGCTGCCAGGCCCGGCCTAACGAGTCCTCGACATCGAAGTCGATCTTGGGCCCGTAGAACGCGCCGTCGCCTGCCTTGAGCTCGTACGCCTTCCCCGTCGACTTGAGCGCCGCCTCGAGCGCCTGCTCGGCGCGATCCCACATGGCGTCGTCGCCCACGCGCACTTCGGGACGCGTCGCGAACTTGAGCTTGGCCGTCAGGCCGAACGTCTCATAGTAGCCGAGAATGAAGTCCATCAGGAACTGGACCTCCGGCGCGATCTGGCTCTCCATCAGGAAGACGTGGCAGTCGTCCTGCTGGAACTGCCGAACGCGCGTGAGCCCCGAGAGCGCGCCGGTGAGCTCGTTGCGATGCAACACGTCGAACGTGACGAAGCGCTTGGGCAGCTCCCGATACGAATGCTTCTTCGCCGAGTACAGCACGTAGTGCGACGGACAGTTCATGGGCTTGAGTGAACTGTCGAGCTCCTCGGTCTCCTTGTTGTGGATGAGGAACATGTTCTCGCGGTACTTGCCCCAATGCCCCGACGTCTCCCACAACGACTTGTTGTAGAGGAGGGGCGTCTTGATCTCGAGGAAGTGCTCGCGCTGGCGCTCGCGCACGAACTCCGTGAGTTCATTGTAGATGATCGTGCCACGCTCGGTCCAGAACGCGGAACCAGGCGAGACCTGGCTGAACAGAAACAAGTCGAGCGTCTTGCCGAGCACGCGATGGTCACGGCGCTTGGCTTCCTCGATGCGAAAGAGGTAGCCGTCGAGGTCTTCCTTCTTCCAGAACGCCGTCGCGTAGATGCGCTGCAGCATCGGACGCTTTTCATCGCCACGCCAATAGGCCCCCGCAGTGTGCAGGAGCTTGAAGTGCTTGAGGTACGACGTGTCGGGCACGTGCGGGCCGCGGCACAGGTCAATGAACGGCCCGTCCGTGTACGTCGAGATCACCTCGTCGGCGCCCAGGTCGGCGATGCGCTCGAGCTTGAGGGGGTCATCGACGAAGCGCTTGTTGGCCTCGGCCCGATCGATCTCCTCGCGCACGAAGGGATACTTCTCGGCAATGACCTTCTTCATCTCCGCCTCGAACGCCTCGACATCTTCGGGCGTGAAGGGCTTGTCGACGCCGAAGTCATAGTAGAAGCCGTCGTCAATGGCCGGGCCGAAGCCGATCCTCGCGTCCGGGCGCAGGCGTCGCACCGCGGTCGCAAGGATGTGGGCCCCCGAGTGGCGCAGCACCGCCAGCGATTCCGCATCGCGCTCGGTGAACACGCGGAAGCTTCCCCCAGTTCGCAGCGGCGTCCCGAGGTCCAGGGTCTCCCCGTTGACCGACACAGCAATGGCGGCCCTGAGCAACCGCTCGCCGATCGTCGCGACGACGTCACGGGCAGGAGTACCCGGGGCGACTTCGCGCGTGGAGCCATCTGGGAGAGTCAGGACGAGCATGTGTGGGAGCGGGGAGTACGGCGAGCGGGGATCATGCGAGCGGACTAGCGCTGAGCTACCGCAGGGAGTCGAGCACGGGGGTCAGGCTGGGGGCCAGTCGGATGACCAGCACGGCCCCTGCGGCCACGGCCAGCGTGATCACCGACCATGTGATCCACCATCGCGGCTTGGCGTCGTCGCGAACGTCGTCAGCGGGGCTGGGGCTCATGGTGGCAAGTTAGGCAGCCGGCGGGTCCTCGGGTAGCCGAAGGGGGGCGTGTGGGGCGTATAGGGCGTATGGGGCGCGTGTGCGGCCGCATTCGCCTCATACGCCCCTGCGCCTCCTACGCCCCAGCCAGATAGATTTTCGGACATGGAAAGCACCCCGATTCCGCAGGAACTTCCGGCCCAGTTCGATCACCGCGACGTCGAAGCAGAGCTGTACGCCCGCTGGGAGGCAAGCGGCGCCTTCCGCGCGGTCCCCGAGCGCTCGCGTCGCTCGGGTGGGGACCGCGCGCCCTATGTAATCGTGATCCCGCCGCCGAACGTCACGGCGGTGCTGCACATGGGTCATGGACTCAACAACACGGTCCAGGACGTCGTGGTTCGCTGGCGCCGCATGTGTGGTGACGAGGCCCTCTGGGTCCCTGGCACCGACCACGCCGGCATCGCCACGCAGAACGTCGTCGAGAAGCAGCTGGCCAGGGAAGGCAAAACGCGGTTCGACGTCGGCCGCGACGCGTTTATCGCCCGCACGTCGAGCTTCGTCGAGGAAACGGGGGGCACGATCCTCCAGCAGCTGCGCGCAATCGGTGCGTCGGCGGACTGGACGCGCACGGCGTACACGCTCTCCCCGCAGCTCTCGCGCGCGGTGCGCGAGGCCTTCGTGCGCCTCTACGAGAAGGGGCTGATCTACCGCGGCCATCGCGTGATCCACTGGTGCCCGCGCTGCCTGACGTCGCTCTCCGACGAGGAAGCCGAGCATCACGACGTGACCGGGAAGCTCTACCATATCTCCTATGTCCTGACCCCGGTGAATGCGACCGAGGAGCCGCGCACGATCACGGTGGCGACCACGCGGCCCGAGACGATGCTCGGCGACGTGGCGGTGGCCGTGCATCCGGACGACGAGCGCTACAAGGAGCTGATCGGGCGCACCGTGCGGCTGCCGATCGCGGACGTCGAGATCCCGATCGTCGCGGACACCTACACCGACCCGGCGTTCGGCTCGGGCGCGGTGAAGATCACGCCGGCGCACGACCCCAACGACTTCGAAGTGGGCAGGCGCCATGACCTCCCGATGCCGGTGATCATGTCGCCGACCGGCATGCTCAAGGAGGTCTCGGACGCATCCGGTCGTGTTCCCTCCGACCTGGACGGGATGGACCGGATGGAGGCGCGCGCGGTGATCGTGAAGCGCCTGGAAGGTATGGGGCGCCTGGTGAAGGTCGAGACACATCACCACTCGATCCGGCAGTGCTATCGCTGCGACACCGTGGTGGAGCCGCGCCTGTCCGAGCAGTGGTTCGTGCGGATGAAGCCCCTCGCCGAACCAGCCCTCAAGGCCGTCCGCGAGCGCACGATCCGCATCCTGCCCGAGCGTTGGGAGGCCGTCTACATCAACTGGCTCGAGGGCATCCGCGACTGGAACATCTCGCGGCAGCTCTGGTGGGGGCATCGCATCCCGGTCTGGTACTGCGACGGCTGCGGCAGGGTGACGGCGAGCCAGGTGGACGTGCACACCTGCCCCGCGTGCTCAGGCCCCGTGCGGCAGGACGAGGACGTCCTCGACACGTGGTTCTCCTCCGGGCTCTGGCCCTTCTCCACGTTAGGCTGGCCCGACGACACGCCCGACCTCAAGGCGTTCTACCCGACGGACCTCCTCGTCACGGCCCCGGAGATCCTGTTCTTCTGGGTGGCGCGGATGATCATGACGGGCTTTGCCTTCATGGGGGAGACGCCGTTCCACACGGTGTACCTGCACGGCACCGTGCGCGATACCAACCACGTGAAGATGTCGAAGTCGTTAGGCAACGGCATCGACCCGCTCGACGTGGTGGCGCAGTTCGGGGCCGACGCCCTGCGCTACACCGTGATCGCCGGCATGGGACTCGGCGCCGACACGATCCTCGACCCGCAGGACCTCGAGCGCTCCTTCGCCCCGGGACGGAACTTCGTCACGAAGCTGTGGAACATCGGGCGCTTCCTGCTCACGAATGTGGGGGCAACTCCGGTCGACGCGCTGGACGACATCGGCACCGAGCGCCTGACGACGGCGGACACCTGGATCCTCGGACGCCTGAATGCGGCCATCACCGCCTGCAACGACGCGTTGGGCCCCGCGCGGCCGGACCGGCAGGTCTGGGCCGAAGGACAGAAGTACGCGGGGTTGCGACTCAACGAATACACCGAGGCCGCCCGCGGCTTTGCCTGGAGCGAGCTCGCCGACTGGTATCTCGAGGCCGCCAAGTCGCGCCTCGCCACGCCCGGCCACGATCGCGAGGTCGTCCGCACGGTCCTGGTGCATTGCTTCGACCAGGCGCTTCGGCTTCTGCACCCCATCGTGCCCTTTGTGAGCGAGGCGCTCTGGCAGCGCCTGCCCATTCCGGGGCGCGCAACGGACGCGTTCGTCGCGACCTCCGCGTGGCCGGTGCTTCGCACGCTGTCTGGCAATCCCGGCGCGTTCGATGTCGTGCGTGAAGCGGTGAGCGCGATCCGACAGCTTCGCTCCGACTACGGCATCACCCCGGGCAAGGGCATCCATGGATTCGCAAGGCCCTCCACGGCCGCAGCCCATGCCGTCTTCGCGTCCGAGCTCACCACCATCGAGCGCCTCGCTCGCTGCACCCTCACCCTCGTCGATGCCGCCCCCGAAGGCGCGGCGGCACATCAGGTCCTCTCCGATGGTACTGAGGTCATTCTGCCGTTGGCCGGCATGATCGACGTGGAGAAGGAATGCGTGAGACTCAAGGGCGAAGTGGAGAACCTGGACAAGCAGCTGACGGGCCTGCGCGGGCGACTCGCGAACGAGAACTTCGTCGCGCGGGCCAAGCCGGAAGTGGTCGAGGGCGAACGCGCCCGCGAGCGCGACTGGACCGCCCGCCGCGAGCAGCTCGCCGCCAAGATCACGTCGCTGTGCGGCGGCTGATCGCGGCCGTCGCCCTCGTTGCCGGGTGCGCGTCCCCGGGAACCCCACCCGGGGGGCCCGTGGACGAGATCCCGCCCGCCGTCGTGCGCATTTCGCCCGACAGCAATGCCGTGAACGTGCGTGCTGGTGGCATCGGGATCAACTTCGATGAAGTGATCTCCGAGCGCCCGCAGGGCATGCCCGACCTGGCCGATCTCTTCCTGATTTCGCCGAGTCGCGGACGCAACCAGATCGAATGGCACCGCACACGCCTCGAGGTGCGCCCACGCGGTGGGTTCAAGCCCAACACGACGTATCGCGTCACCATGCTGCCGGGGTTGATGGACCTCGACGGCAACGTCGACTCCACCGGCGTGTCGATCGTCTTTTCCACCGGCCCAACCCTGGCCACGGGAACGATCAGCGGGCGCGTCTTCGACTGGATGGACGAGAAGCCCGCACCGCGCGCCATGGTCGAGGCGATCGTCCTCGCCGATTCGCAACGCTACGTCACTATGGCCGACTCGCTCGGCCACTACGAGCTGCACAACCTGGCCGCGGGCACGTACGTGCTGCGCGGCATCGTCGACCAGAACCGCAATCGCGACCTGGATCCGCGCGAGTTGTACGACACGCTCACGGTGACGGTGCAGGATTCGCTCAAGCGGGAATTGCATGCGATCCCCCGCGACACCCTCGGGCCGGGCATTGAACGCGTCGAGATCATGGACAGCCTCCACCTGCGACTGCGCTTCGACCGCGCCCTCGACACGGCGCAGACGATCGTCCCGACGATGTTCACCCTCAAGAAGGGGGACTCGACGGCGATCGCAATCACCCAGGCGATCGGTGGACGCGCATTCAAGAGGACCCAGGACGATTCGGCCCGCGCCAAGGCGGTGCAGGACTCGATCCGT
>JACMLI010000459.1 GCA_014379705.1 Gemmatimonadaceae bacterium | reverse complement strand
GGCGCCATGACTGCGGCAGCGTGAAGACCTTGCTCATGTCGGTGACGAGGTCACTCGTGCGCCCCTTCGCGACGCTCCCGGGCAGCGAGTCGACGCGTCACGAATAGGCATACGTGCCGCTCAGCGCGACGTTGGCCCAGGCCGTGACGAGGTTGGCCGACAGCGGCAGGCTCCACTGCTGCGAACGCCGCACTTCGGCGCTCGCGCTCGCCAGCTCGCTCGGCGTTGTCCATTGCTGCCGCGCGCGGAGGGCGCGGGCCGTCAGCCCCAGGGATGAGAACATGCCGCGCAAGAGCTGCGGCTGGCCGCTCCACCGAAGCGCCACGTCGGGATACACGTCCTGTTCGCCCTCGATCCGCGTGGTGCGATCGACGCCGCGACGGTTCCAGTGACGCGACACCGTGCGCTGCGCCCGCTGCGTGAGGGAGAGCCCTCGCCCCACGGCGATCGCGTTGGACATCACGTAATCGGTGCTCGCCCCGGCGTTCGACGCGATGAATCCGTCGAGGGCGCGGAACCCGTCCACGGCTCCGAGACCGAACTGGAAGCCGATCCCCGGCGCCACGGGCACGCCATCGTAGGACGCCAGCTGGTTGCGCGTCACCGTGACGTCGAAGGGCCGGATCGCGCGCGCCATGCGCGCGTAGGTCGACGAATCGCCGAGCCAGCGCCCGATGCCGAGTCCGGGATCGATGGTTGCACCGACCGTGAGGTACTGCGTGTTCCCTGTCCGCCTGACGAGTGCGGGGACACGTTCGTCGGCTGCGCCCTGCTCCACCACCAGCGAACGGTTGTTCGGGTCGCGCAGCATGCCGTAGGTAGAGCCGAGGCCAAGGCGTGGCCGCATCCAGGACTGGATGTTCGGGGCGATGGTGATGCTGCTCGTCATCGTGCGTTCGCGCTCGAGCCCGACGTCCACGCCGAGCAGGTCACCGCGCTCGCGCCGCGCGGCCAGCGCGTTGAGCGAGGGTCCGTCGTAGCTCCGCAGGTCGTGCACGCTCGCCACGTCCCATCGCGCGGTCACCGCGGGCAGGAACTTCCACTCGAGCGCACTCGACGAGCGCCACAGCTTCTGTTCCCCGGTGGCCAGCGTTTCCTGATCGTCCACGGCCTCGGCCGGCTTGAGGAACGACGTGCGCCGATCGTCGGCCGACACGATCGCCGACGAGACCCGCACATAGCTCGGCGACAGTCGCAACATGGTGCTCGATCCACCGGGGAGGCGCAGGGGGATGCCCCCGCGCTCGGGGCGCGGCGCGGACGGAGTATTGAAGAAGCCAGTGCTCGCGAGGTCGAAGCCGACGCGCACGTCGTGCAGGGACGCGTCCTGGTACTCCGTGCGGTTGGCCGAGAGGTTGGCGGATCCATCGACCACGACATTGTTCAGCACCGCGAGGTACCACGGGCCCTCGGCCGTGGTGCGACGGACGTTCACGGCCACGCTCGTGTTCCGCGCGCGTGGCGTGCGCAGCTCGTCCACCGAGCCGCCCCGGATGTCGCTTCGGGTGAGAAACTCCGGCTGCACGCTCGAAGCGCGATGCGTGATGGTGAGCGGGATGGCGAGCCCGAGTCCGGATGGGAGCGAGCGGTCGAGCCGCCACGTCGCGCTGATCTCGAGGTCGTCGTTGTTGAGGAACGAGGGCGCCTCGCCCAGCTGTCGGAAGTTTGGGTCGCGACGCCGCAGGGCCACGCGCAGCGACCCGGCATCGCCCGCCGAGAGCGTCGCGCTCAACTCGCCGGCAAAGCCCATGGTGCTCACCAAGTCCGCGAGGCGGATGTCGTCGACCCACAGTTCCGCCGTGTCGGAGGGAAAGAGCGGATCGGTGCCGCGCAGGGAGTCCACCCGCACGATGCCCACCGCGAGTTCCTGCACGGCCGCGAGGTTGGGGGGCGTCACGGCCGGGTCGACCGTGTACACCATGTAGCCGTCCTCGCAGGCGGCGTAGCGCTGCGCCCGCAGGCCGATCGGCAGGCCGCTTCGGACGACCAGGGCGGAGTCGGCGCCCGTGCACCCTGACGACGTCGTGTCGCCGCGCAGGAAGGCGTCCTGCAACCGGGCGCGCAACGCGTAGAACCGGTCGAAGCGCACGCGCACCTCGGGCTCCCAGTCGGCGCGGGAGCTGCCTGACGAGGCCGGGGCGCGATACAGGTAGAAGTTGTCGGGATCGCGACCCACCTTCACGAACATCTGGAGGTCGCCGAGCTGCCCCCACCCGCGGCCGCGGCCGCGCGCCCACAGGCGCATCTCGCGATACCCCATGAAGCTCCGCAGCCCTTCCGGGAACCGGTAGAACGCCTCCGCGCGATCGCCGACGGCGAGCTGTGTCGCGAGGAGCCGCAGCGAGCGTTCGTTCACCTGCACCTGCTGGCTGCCGAAGACCGCGCCCGACTGGTCCGGGGCATTGCTCACGCCTGGGGGCGGCTCGTAGAAGATGCCGCGCGTCGTGTCCCGGTCTTGCGTGCCGATCGTCGAGGCGATCACGGTGCCCGCGAGCGCCATCCTGGTGCCGCCGACGCCGGGGATCGGGCGATCGGCGCGCTTGAGCCATGGCGCCCCAACGACGCGCAGCCGCGTGATGGGCGTCATGGAGAAGGCCGCGTCGTCGACCTGGGTGCCGGACACCATCGTCAATCGGAGTGCCCGAATGCGACGGATGGCCGGCCCGCCGCCGGTGGAGTCCGTCGGTGCGCCGAACGGAAGGCGCACTTGCACCCAGCACAGCGTGGCGTCCGAGGGAAGGCCGTCGTTCACGTCACGGACCACGACGCCGCACTTGCCCACGCGCGTGTACATGTTCGGGTCCGCGAGGTCGACGACGTACCGGCGCACGCGCTCGTTCTCCCGCTCCACTGCCGTGACGTTGAGCGCGTTGTCCTGGTCGATGTCCTCCTCGTCCAGGCGTCCGTTGCGCGCGGTGCAGTTGCCCTGGTTGTCGCCGAGCACGCGCGTGCGGGTCCGGCCGATGGTGCAGAGGGCAAAGTTGGAGACCGTGAGCGGCCCCGTCGCGCGCACGATGCGCATCCGCTCGATCACGTCCCCCGGGAGTCCCAGGTCGTTCACGTCGGCGTTGAAGGCACGCGAGAACGGATCGCGTTCGCTGTCGAGGCGATTGAAGCCCTCGAGGTGCCGGCCGAGGAAGAGCGAGTCACCGGCCGTCGTGATCACGCTGTCGGGGGCCACGGCCACCGTGTTCTCGGACGGATCGCCAAAGTCGAAGACCAACGTGGGATTGCGCCCGCGACGGAGGCCGTTGGTCTCGATGAGCGTCCAGAACTCGAGGTATTCGCCGCGCGAGAGGTCGATGCCGCTCCCGGCCACGCCGAACGCCGTGCGAATCGAGCGCCAGCGGCGGCCCGAGAGCGTGGAGCCCGTCTGCCAGCGATGACGGTTGCGGGTCGCGTCGTACTTCCCGCCGACACTGAGCGGGTAGAGGGAGAGCCACAGGACCTGTTCCGTCGCCGCAATGCCGGTCCCGGCCAGTGCGGCCTGCGGATCGATGTCCTGGATGGTGAACTGCACGAGGCGCCCATCGCGGCCGGTGCCGGCATTCTGCCAGGCGAGCGTCGTGGCGCGCGTGGTGTCGAGGGTGCCTTGCCCGAGTCGCGGCCCGAGGACGCGGCCCAGGGAGGGCTGGGAACTGTGCAGCCACTGGGCGTCGAGCAGGTTCACGTTCACGCTGCCTTCGTTCTCGAAGTCGTGGAGCCAGGCCTGCTGTCCCCGCCGCTGCCGCGGCTGCGACACGGCGACCTCCGCGGTGATGTCCAGGCGGGTACGCGGACGGGCCGCGATCGAATCGCGCGAGCGTGCGAGGAATCGCGACAGGCGCGGGAGGTCCCACCCGATCACGCCGGCGAGCCCGGCGACGATGGCCGCCTGGGGCTCCAGGCCTAACGATGGACGCGTGAACGTCGTGCGCTGCGACTGCGAGATCGCGGTGAACGCCAGCTGCCCCGACCCGAAGTCCCACACCGACGAGAGCCCGAGGATGGACGTCGGCACCGTGGCGAACAGGGGGTTCTCCTCGTAGCTCACCGACACGCGACGCGCGATGCGCGCCAGCGTGTCGGGGCGCAGCAGCAGCACGCGCCCGAGGTCGTAGTCGATGTCGTAGTCGATGCCCTTGTACAGCGGACGCCCATCCATCGTCAGGCGCTCGCTCCCCGGTCGGATCTGCACCGAGTTCAGCGCGATCGTGCCCGCCGAACCCCCGGTGACATCGTACCGGGCCACGAGGCGGTAGAAGGATTGCGGGTGCTGCGACGAGTAGAGGTACTCGTTCGGCGTGCGGTAGATCGTGTCGTTCGCCGCCACCTCCGCCGGGCGCGCCAGCCCGCGGCGCGAAAAGGGCTCCAGCGACGGGAACACCACGAACCGGTCGCGGAAGATGCGACTCCCCGGCACCGCCGCGACGAGGAAGTTCGGGTCGTCGGGACGCGGCCAGAGCCGATTCTCGGCATCGAAGGTCGACGGATTGTTAAGCTGCGACAGGCCGAACAGCTGCAGGTACGTCGACGCGAAACCGCCGGGCGGCTTCTCCTGCTCCGCGCTGGTCCCCGCCACGATGCGCAGCTGCACCGTCTCCCGCCGCATGTCGTCGCCGCCGACACGGTACACGGAGCGGATCTCGCGGCGGAACGCAGGCTGCGACGGCGTGACCTGCGGGTCCCACACGAGGTGCGCCAGCTGCGTCTTTTCCGGCTCGAACTCGAGGTCGGGCGTGCCCCCCAACCGCGCAATGACAGAATCGCGCCCCGCCACGTTGAACCGGTACGCCACCACAAGGCGCTCGTTGTTGAGCGAGAGGGGGCGCACCAGCGCCAGCCAGAGCAGGGAGGGATCGAGGTAGTAGTCGACCCCCTCGCGCAGCAGCTCGTATACCTGCCCGCCGCGGGACAACGGATCGCCGATGAGCTGAAAGCGTGGACCGTTCGGGTTGGGCGGCTGCCCGCCGAGGATCAGCCGATACACGAACAGCCGCGCCGGTCGCACCGTGTCCGGCAGCGCCTCGGCGAGGCGCTGCATCTGCTGGCCGTCGAGGATGTCGATGTTCGGGTACGAGGGCCCGAGGATCACCGGATCCACGGTGAAGAAGAAGCGTCGTGGTTCGACCTGGTAGTCCTCGATCTCGCGCTGCTCCGTGCGGATCGTGCCCCGGCCCACCGAGAAGACCTGGTCCCGGATGACGTTGCCTTTCTGTTGGGCGGCGATCGCCGTCACCCCGACCGGGCCGAAGCGCGCGGACGCCTGCATGCCGAAGTTGCCACTCGGGATACCCGCGCTGATGAACCGGGACGGCGGCGGCGTGAAGAAGACATTCCCCACCTCCACGCGCTGCAGGATGTCTTTCTCCTTGCCCTGGTACGACAGGGAGATGGCGTTCGAGCCGTCGAACTCGCGCTGGGAGTCGTAGTCCACGTCGACCCGGGTGCGGTCGGTGAACCCGCCACTCGACTTGAGGTCGAACTGGGCGTCGAGCGCCGGAGTGAACGGGGCGCGGCAGCTGAAGCCCGCCCGGAGCAGCACGCTGGTGGCGCACCGCTCGTTCTTCGTCTGTTCGGCCTTCGCCTCGATCCGGGTATTCAGCTCGATCCGGAGGTCGCTCAGGGAGTTGATCCGATCCCTGAGCTGCTGGGCCAGCGAGTCGACGCCGGCGCCGCGGTTGGTCCGGGTGCTGTCCCGGGGGGAGGCCACGCGGGCCGAGTCTCGACGAGGGGACTGGGCGGCGAGGGGCATCGCCACGAGGAGACATGAACCCATCCAGGCGATGGCCCAGAGCCACCGGCGCGCCAACGGCGGCACCGCACAGGTCATGCGGCGGAGCGGGTCCGGCGTGACGCGCTGGCGCTCAACGGCTCAACTCGCACCAATCGCAGGGGGCAGGGGTAGAAGCCCCCGACCGTCGTCGGTGAGCTCCGGGCTGGAAGCTATATTGCAGGGCTCGAGGGCCCCCAAAAAACGCGCGTGAAGATAATCCACAAGTACGTACTCCGAGAGCACGTGGGACCCCTACTGTTCGCCGTCTCGGCGCTCACGTCCCTCATGCTGCTCAACTACATCGCCAAGCAGCTGGGGAACCTGGTCGGCAAGGGTTTGGGCTGGGAGGTGATTTTCGAGTTTTTTATCCTGTCCCTGCCGTTCACCGTCGCCATGACCCTGCCCATGGCGGTCCTGGTCTCGGTGCTCTACGCGTTCTCCCGCCTTGCCTCGGAGAACGAGATCACGGCCATGAAGGCCAATGGCGTCTCGATGCGCCGGGTGCTCCTGCCGGTCCTCGGTTGGGGGATGTTCTTCTCGTTCTTCATGATCGCGTTCAACGACCGGATCCTTCCGCTCACCAACCACAGGCTCAGGACACTCCAGGGGGATATTGCCCGCAAGAAGCCGTCGTTCGCCTTGAAGGAGCAGATCATCAACGAGGTCTCGCCGGGCCAGTTCTTCCTCCGGACGAATCATCTCGACCCCGAGACGAACAAGATGCGGGACGTGACGATCTACGACCTGAGCGACGTCATGCGGCGGCACACCATCTACGCCGACAGCGGCGTCATGGCCTTCGCCGGCAACGGGAACGACCTCAAGCTCACGCTCTACAACGGCTTCATCCAGGAAGTCCCCAAGGAAGAGCCGACGAAGATGCAGCGTCTCTACTACCTCGTGGACGAGATCCGCGTGGAGGGGGTCGCCAACGCCTTTTCACGCGATTCGAGCGACAACTACAAGAGCGACCGTGAGATGTCGGTGTGCGAGCTTCAGGACGAGGTCGCTCGCTTCGAACAGGACTTCTTCCGGGCGCGCGCACGCTACGACCGGGCGGTGAAGGTGGCGCGCACGGACGCGAACGCGCAGGTCGGCGTGGAAACCGTCGCCCCGTCCGGGCCCGAGCGGAGCGCCCGCAAGCGGGCCCGTGTGGCCTCGCTTGGGCGCTCGTATTGCGACGCCGTGCTGTTCGTGGACACCGTGGCCGTGCCGTGGGTGCGGAAGCAGACCCAGAAGGTGGCGACCCTGTTGATGCCCGAGAGGGCCTTCGCGCAATCCGCCCCGCACGCTGTCCACGCCTCATACGCCCCACACGCCCTCCAAGCGCAGGACACGCTCAAGGCCCGCCAGGACTCGATCCGTCGCGCCGATTCCACCAAAGCCGCACAGCGCGCCGACTCGGTGAAGGCCGCGCTCATCGCCGACTCCTTGCGAGCGGACAGCGCAAAGGCCAGGGCTGACTCGGCAAGAGTGCTTCCGATTCTCCCGGTCCCGCAGGTCCCGCTTCCCGGCATCACGGTGACGCCTCAGGGCGACACGATCTACCCCGGCGCAACGACGGCGCCAGTGACCGGCGTCCCGGATTCGCTGGGCGTCGCCCCATCCGCCGGCGTGTCGCCGACGATCCCCGCCGCCGTCGAGATGGAGTCGGCACGAGGCGAGATGCTCCGCTGGCGAGCCCAGATCAACCAGTACGCGGTCGAGATCCACAAGAAGTTTGCGATCTCCGCGGCGTGTACGGTCTTCGTGCTCCTGGGCGCGCCGCTGGCGCTGCGCTTCCCGCGCGGGGGCGTCGGCCTGGTGATCGGGGTCAGCCTCGGCGTGTTCGCCCTGTACTACGTCGGCCTCATCGCGGGAGAGTCCCTCTCTGATCGCGACATCCTGCCACCGTCGCTGTCCATGTGGGCGGCGAACATCATCTTTGCGATCGCGGGGCTGGTGCTCTTTGCGCGCATGGAGCGTGATGGCGGGAGCGCCCGCGGTGCGGACTCCACGGAGTTCTGGGGCGCGATCCGCCGGTTCGGGCGCCGCCTGACGTTCCGAAAGGGAGACGCCTGATGTTGCGGTGGTTCCTGCGCCCCCTCGACCGCTACGTGATGGCGGAGTGGACCAAGATCTTCCTCGGCACCTCCCTCGGTTTCCCCCTCATCGTCACCATTTTCGACCTCACCGACAACCTCGACAAGTACCTCAATCGCGCCCTGCCGACCAAGGCGATCGCCTTGAGCTACGTGTATTGGTTCCCGGAGTCGATGCTGCTGGTGCTGCCGGCGGCCGTGCTCTTCGCGACGGTCTTTTCCATCGGCGCCTTCTCGCGACATTCGGAGCTCACGGCCGCCAAGGCGTCGGGCATCTCGTTCCACCGCTTCACGCTGCCGATCATCGTCGGCGCCGTTGCGGCATCGGCAGTGGCGCTCGGACTGAGCGAGTTCGTGCCGCAGGCCAACAAGCGGCGCAGCGAACTGCTGCAGGAGCGCAAATACACCACGGGGAACGAGCGCTACAACTTCGCGTTCGCCGCCGAGCGCGGCCGGGTGTACCGGGCGACGATGCTGAACGTCGAGCGCGGGTACCTCGAGGGGCTGGAGATCGAGCGCAAGGGCCTCGAAACCGACTCCACCTACCCGACATGGATCCTCTCGGCCAACAATGCGATGTTCACCCCGGCGAAGGGGTGGACGGTCAAGCAGGGAGCGTTCCATGTGGTGCCGGCCCGGGGTCGGAACATCGCCATCAGCTTCGACTCGTTGCGCGACCGTTCGATGCAGGAGAGCCCGCGTGACCTGATGGCGTCGCCCAAGGCACCGGCGGACATGGGGTACGAGGACCTCGGGCGGTTCATCGAGGCGCTGGAACGCTCGGGGAGCGACGTGAATGCGTTGCGCGTGGAACGCGCCCTCAAGATCGCGGTGCCCATCACCTGCGTCATCATCGCCTTCTTCGGCATGCCCCTCGCGACCAGCAACCAGCGCGGCGGCGCCGCGTACGGCATCGGCTTGTCGTTAGGTACCACGATCGTCTTCCTCATCATGATCCAGCTCACCAAGGCGGTCGGCGGTCGCGGCGTCATCACGCCGGAGATGGCGGCGTGGGTGCCGAACGTCGTCTTCGGCCTCATCGGCCTCATCATGCTTTCGCGCGTGCGCACGTGAGCCGATCCCCCATGTTCGGCACGCACCGGGAGACGAGCGAGTTCCCGGTGATGAAGCGGACGAGCTTCCTCTTCCTCCGGAAGATGTCGAACCTCGGGATCGCCATCTTCAGCGGGATCGGGTTGCGCGTCCTGTTCATGGGGGAAGCGGTGCGCGCGCTCTTCCTCGACTGGCGCACGTGGCTCCCGCTCACGGCGCAGCAGATGTACGCGATCGGCGTGGGCTCGCTGCCCCTCACCGCCATCGTCGCCGCCTTCATCGGCAGCGTCATCGCGCTGCAGACCCGCTACCAGCTCTTTCCCGGCGTGGTGCTGTCCGTCGTTGGACTGATCTCGCGCCAGATGATCATCCTCGAGCTCGGGCCGCTCCTCACGGGACTCGTCCTCACGGGACGCGTCGGCGCGCGCATGACGGCGGAAATCGGGACCATGCGGGTGACGGAACAGATCGATGCGCTCGAGACCCTGGCCTACAACCCGATTGCGTACCTGGTCGTGCCGCGCGTCCTCGCCGGCATCATCATGCTGCCGTTGCTCGTCATCTTCGCCAATGCGGTCGGCATCGGCGCCGCGATGCTCACGTCGGTCTACGCCACCGACGTCTCGGTCCAGCAGTTCAGCGAGGGCCTGCGCCTCGCGTACAGCCCGTTCCAGGTGTTCTACTCGCTGCTCAAGGCCACCATGTTCGGCGCCGCCATTTCCGTCCTGTGCTCGTATGAGGGCTACGTCACCGACGTCGGCGCCGAGGGGGTGGGACGTTCCACCGCCAAGGCCGTCGTGGTCACGTCGGTCGCCATCCTCGTGCTCGATGCACTCACCGCGACCCTCCTCGCCCCGCTACTCCAAGGATGAAACGACGCGACGAAGTCATTGTCGGACTGTTCACTCTCGCGGCCCTCGCGGTCGCGATCATGGGCGCAATCTGGCTCGCGCAGGGTGGACTCTCCTCGGGATACCCGCTCTACTCGCGCTTCGCGTGGGGCCAGGGCCTCAAACAGGGACAGCCGGTGTGGCTCTCCGGCGCCACCGTCGGCTTCGTCGACGAAATCGTCTTCGAGCCGACCGGCACGCTCCTCGTCACCTACCGGCTCGAGGACAAGTACAAGGTGCCGAAGGGGACGACCGCGACGATCATGCCGAACGGCTTCTTCGGCGACGTCGCGATTGGCCTCACCCCATCGACGCCCAGTGCGGAGTCCTACGCCGAAGGGGACACGATTCCGGTCGGCGCTCCGCAGGCCGGCATCGCCAAGCTCGCCGCCAGCGCCGATACCATCTCGCAAGGCGTGGCAAAGATCCTCGCCGACGTGCGCGAGCAACTCGTCGACTCCGGCGGCACGCGCGAGATGCGCCGCACGATCGAGTCCCTCAATCGACTCGTGATGCAGTTCGGCCAGGTCACCGCGCTGCAGTCGCGCGAATTGCAGGCCACGCTCGTGGCCGTCCGGGGCAAGGCCGCTTCCATCGACTCATCGCAGGTCGACTCCACGGTGCGCGCCCTCAAGGCCACCGCCACCAACCTGCAGGTCGCGACCGCCGAGTTGAAGACGACCACCGACGAGATGAATGCCCTGCTGAAGAAAGTGCAAAGCGGGGACGGGACCGCGGGGAAGTTCGTGAACGATCCCGCCCTCTACAACGACTTCCGGCGCGTCCTCGCCCGCGTGGACTCGCTCACCATGGAGTTCAAGAAGAACCCGCGGAAGTTCATCAACCTGGAAATCTTTTAGGGACGTGTGGACTAGTGGACTAGTGGACTAGTGGACTAGTGGTGACGAGTAGCAGCGGATACCACGCGCCGCCACTAGTCTACTAGCCTGCCAGTCCACTCGTCCCCTAATAAATCGCCGAGACGGCGAACGCGTTGTCGCGCAGGGCAGCGTTGCCATCGCGGCACTCCACCCGCACTTCCACCGTGCCATTGACCGGCGTCGTCAGGTGGATCACGCGGCACCCGACGGAGGGCGCGGCGGCGGAACGCAGCGCGGTGACGATGACGGCCGGATATCGCGTCGTCCCCAGCCCGGGGGGAGCAATGCGCACCCGGTAGATCCCGAGGCCCGGGGCCTTGATCACGGTTGGTGCCGTGGTCGAAGGCGTCGCGGTGACCACGCCGGCCTCGGAAACGACCGCATCGGCACGTGGCTGCCCGGCACGGCCGTTCAGGAGGACAAATAGTCCCGTGCGCGATCGCGACCGCGCGCCGCTCGACAACGTGCAATCGACGTCCGCCCCGCGATTGAGCAACGAGCCCACGAGTGCCACCGTGCCGCACGTGAGGCGCGGACTGAGCGACAGGGGATGCCACACGTCGTTGCCCGACTGCACGGGGCTGAGCAGCACACGATAGATGTCCGTCGGCTGCCGCACCGCCGTCGCCGCGCCGCCGCCTGGAACGTACGTGTTGCCCAGCGCGGCGCTCGACGAGTCGGTCACCTCGGTGTATGCCCACGGCGCCGTCGTGTAGTTGCTGCCGAGGGCCACGAGCATGAAGGGTCGAGTGAGCGCCCCGCCACCTGGCCCGGTGCACGCCACCTCCACCGCGAAGACGTCGCCATACGTGGGGCTGTACTGCCCGGTGAAACGCGACGTGATCCCGCACTGCCCGCCGCTCACGCCGATGGGACGGACCAGCGGCAGCATCGGCTCAGTGAACACGTCGAGCCGCAGTCCCGTGAAGATCACGCGCCAGCTCCCGGCCTGCTGCCGCTGCACGATGACCTGCCCGCCCGCCGAGTTGTGCGCCTGGTCCGTCGTGTCGAAGGGCTGTGGCGGCGGCGTCGCGACCGAATCGTGCACATAGACGTACGCGAAGCGCGGACGGCGCGGAACGGCGGTGATGGCCACGGCGGCAACCTTTCCGTCCACGGTCGCCGTGACGTTGGCGGTGCCCGACGTCGTGAACTCCACGCTCGCCACGTTGTTCGCCGACGCCGTGATGACGGCAACAGCGGGATTCGAGACGGTCCAGGTGACGGTGGCTGCTACCGGCGACCCGGACGCGTCCACGGGCCGGGCTTCGATCAGGAGCGTCGTACCGGCGTCCACGGTGCGCGCGCCGGGAGTGAGGGACACGGACGCGACCGACGGCGCGGTGACCGCGAGGGAGATCGCGGCGCTTTTGCCCGAGGCACTGGCGGTGATCGATACCGTGCCCGCCTTCACACCGGTGACGAGCCCTGCGCCGGAGACCGTCGCGATCGTCACGT
>JACMLI010000458.1 GCA_014379705.1 Gemmatimonadaceae bacterium | reverse complement strand
GCCCTGCTCGCACGCGCGCTGCCGTTGCACGGCGACGTGCAGGCCGCGCTGCAGGACGGCTTTGCGGCGACGCTCACCGACCTCCAGCAGTTGCGCGCGATCCTAAGCGACGCCACCGGGAAGCTCAGCCTCGCCTTCCAGTCGATGCTGCGGCAGGCGCATCACCAGCAGGCGGCGGCGCGTCGTCTCGAGGGCGTGCACGACGCCGGGGCGGTGCGCGAGATCCAGGCGCTGGCCGATAACACTGCCGGTGGCTCGATGCTCGTCGTACAGGGCCTGCAGTTCGAGGACATGGCCGCGCAGCTGCTGCAGCATGTCGACCGGCGCCTGGAATGGCTCGCTGCGTTTGCCCGCGATGCCGCGCCGCTCCAGACCGCCGTGACCGGCGACATCATCGGCCTCACCGGCGCCGACTTCGCGGAGGTCGAGGCACGCCTTGCCGACCACCAGGCGCGCGTGCACCAGCAAAAGGCCGTGCAACAGGAGTCCCTCGACGAGGGCGAGGTCGAACTCTTCGGGTTCTCGGCATGACCAGGCGCAAGCTCAACGTCTTCATCATCGACGACTCGGCGCTCATGCGTCAGTTGCTGTCGAACATCCTCGGGCGCGACCCGCAGTTGCACGTCATCGGAAGCGCGGCCGATCCCGTGACGGCGTGGCGCAAGATGAAGGACCTGCCGGAGATTGACGTCGTGACCCTGGACGTGGAAATGCCGCGTATGGACGGCCTCACGTTCCTCGACAAGATCATGACGGCCCGCCCGATGCCGATCGTCATGGTGTCGTCGCTCACCGAGCAGGGGTGCGCGACCACGTTGCGCGCCCTTGAACTCGGCGCCGTGGACTTCGTGACGAAGCCCAAGCTCGACCTTCAGGCGGGCACCAACGAGCTCGGTGACGAGATCGTGCAGAAGGTGAAGGCGGCGGCGAGTGCACGCGTCGGTCGGCGCCGGGCAACGAGCGGTGCCGTGAAGACCACGGTCAGCGCCCCGGTGGCATGGAGCGGTGCGGCGTTTGCCGAAGCCACGCATCGCGTGCTCTGCTTCGGCGCCTCCACCGGCGGCACCGAGGCCCTGCGCGCGGTGCTCACCGCTTTCCCGGCCGACGCGCCGGGCATCGTGATCGCCCAGCACATGCCGCAGCAGTTCACGAAGTCCTTCGCCGAGCGCCTCAACTCGCTCTGCAGAATCCGCGTGAAGGAAGCCGAAGACGGCGATCGCGTGATTCCCGGCGTGGCCCTGCTCGCTCCCGGGAACTTCCACATGCGCGTCGTGCGGAGCGGTGCTGAGTATCGCGTGCGCCTGGCCCAGGACCCGCCGGTCAACCGTCACCGACCATCCGTGGACGCCCTGTTCGAGTCGTGCGCGCACGCACTTGGGCCCGATGCCATCGGGGTCATTCTGGCCGACATGGGCGATGACGGCGCTCGGGGCCTCCGGCAGATGCGTCAGGCCGGGGCGCGCACCATTGCCCAGGATGAGCAGACCTGCGTCGGCCGAGGAGATCCTGCCCCTGGATGCCGTGGCTGGGGCGGCCCTTCGACTGGCAGCGGGAGCGGTGAACCCCCGCTAATGTCCCGGAACGGTCAGGCCGATACTTCTCATCAGAGCGTTCTCCCACCGCACTGCATCCGATGAAGATCCTGATCGCCGAGGACGACCTGGTCACCAGGGAGTTACTCAAGCGCATCCTCGCCCACATGGCCGATGAGATCATCGAGGCCAACGATGGCCTCGAGGCGCTGGAGTTGATTGAGTCGGAGGATCCCGACTTCCTGTTCACCGACATCCAGATGCCGGCCCTCGACGGGCGGGCGATCGTGGAGGCCGTGCGGGCATCGGAGAAGCACCGACTGCTCCCCATCGTTTGCATGTCAGGGGTCAAGGACAAGGACGAGATCACGGCGCTCGTGGCGTTAGGCATCCAGGACTACATCCTCAAGCCGATCCGTCCCGCCGAAGTCCAGGAGCGCTTCAGGAAGGTCATCTCGCAGCACAGTGGCTGGCGCCGTCGCCAGGCAGGCGGGGAACGCCCGACGCTGATGCTGGTCGATCCCGACCAGGCCTTCCGGGACTTTGCGCGACCGTTCCTCGAGGGTCACTTCTCGGTGATCGAGGCAAACTCCGGCGCCCACGCCATGCGCCAGTTCAAGGACGCCGAACCTCGTCCGACGATCGTCGTCGTGAGTCGCGGCCTCCCGCTGATCGGGGAGGTGCAGCTCAAGACGTTCCTGAACAAGCTCGCCGGCACACTGGGGTCGCCTACGCCCACGTACTGGCTCGCCAGCGACGACGACGCCTCCCCGGAGCTTGCCAGCCAGTTCGATGGACAACTGCGGCGAACCCTCGCGGCGGACGCGTTCACGGCGGAACTCAAGCGCACGCTCCTCCACGGAACGAGCCCCGCAGAACGACTCGAGCGCCACCTCGTCGAGTCTGCGCATCCGTGGCTCGTGTCGGCGGCGCGTCAGGTGCTCGGCGCCATGTCGGCGCACGAGGTCTCACCCATCTCGGCCAAAGACCTCCCCCCGATCGTCGGCGGTGTCTCTGGTGTCGTGACCCTCGAAAGTCAGGACGCGCGCGTCCGGCTCCTCGTCGCCTGTTCCCGGGAGGACGCGATCACCCTCGCCGGAACCGTTCGGTCCAAGGGTGAGGATGAGCGTGCGAGTCACGACGACGCGGTAGAGGTCTTTGGAGAGCTGAGCAACGCCCTGGGCGCGCGCGCCCGCGCGGCATTGGCCGAGCGGGGTTTCGAGCTTCAGGGTTCGCTCCCGGAGATCAACCCGTCGTACACGGCGGAACCCGACGCGTCCTGGCACATCGGCGAGTGGTTTGCCACGTCGACTGGCCAGCGCTTCTACGTGGGACTCGTCGCCGAAGGCCACGTGAATGCCTGAGCGGGCGTGATCAGTCCGCCTGCTTGATCATGTACCCGACGCCGCGGACGGTCTGGACCAGCGGCACCTCGGCGTCCTGGTCGACCTTCTTGCGAAGGTAGTTGATGTAGACGTCGACGATGTTGGTGTTCGGGTCGAGCTCCTGCTTCCAGACGTTCTCCGAAATCTGCTCGCGCGAGACCGGCCGCCCGGCGTGGCGTACGAGGTACTCGAGGAGGGCGTACTCCTTTTGCGTCAGCGTGATAGGGCGCTCACCGCGGCGGACCTCCCGGCTGAGCGGGTCGACCGTGAGGTCGGCCACGCGGAGCAGGGCAGCTTCGGCCTGCAGGGCGGCGCGGCGCAGGAGCGCACGGACGCGCGCCAGGAGTTCGTCGAAATCGAAGGGCTTGGCGATGTAGTCGTCGGCGCCGGCATCGAGGCCGGACACTTTGTCCCCGACTGTGTCGAGCGCCGTCAGCATCAGCACTGGCGCACGGAAACCACGCGTTCGCAGCTCACGCGCCACCTCGAGTCCGCTTCGCTTGGGCAATCCGACATCGAGGATCAACAGCTTCGGGTCGAGGTCGAGGGCGAGTGCAATGGCCGTGTCGCCATCCGACGCGGAGACCACGTCGTAGCCATTGTCCGTGAGCGTGCGCTCGAGAACCTCGAGGACCTCACGACGGTCCTCCACGACCAGGATTCGGGTCGCGCGATCGGTGCTGTCGGTCGGCATGCGCAGGGGAGTCAGGGGAGTCCCTCTAATAAAGGGCTATACGAGCCTGTTGCAAGGCGTTGACGAGACTGGGGCTTCGACCAACGAGATACCACGACGGCGCGACCTCGAGGCGATCCGGCTCAGGGCAACGCGTCACGCTTCCCGCGAGCTGGGGGACACTTTGTCCCAGCAGACAGGGTAGGGACTCGGTGCCACGTGTCGATCGTGCATGTGTGGCGATGAGGAGTTGGTGAAGTCTGGAACAGGACGGAACGACGCTTGCTGGTGAAGTGTCCGAAAGGCAACTGGTGGGGTCATAGCCAGTGTGGTACCCGGCAAGGGCGCAGCACTTGGGCGGCGCAGCAGCCGGTCTTTCCGAGAGGAGGGGTGATGGACGTCCTCGTAATGCTCGAGGAACGCCCCGAACACTCGACGGTGCTCGCGCACGTGAACTCCGTGCCGTCGCCGCTGAATTCCGAACGCCCGTCGCGCGACGTGGTGACGCTGTATGGCGATCCCACGGCCGAGTTGCTGGCATTGGCTTTAGCGGCTGCGGTGGAGGCTCGGCGAGAGCCCACCGAACGTTCGGAGACGATCCGACATGTCGCGCTCTGGCCGGAGCGCGGTGCTGTGGGCGATGCGGCCTGGCGTGATGAAATGACGGGGGGGCTCGTCACGCGTGATCTGGTCATTCCCTCCGATGTCCTGTCCGAAACGGCGGCGCATCTCCTCGAGGAGTGCGGGCCGTCGATCCGCAGGCTGGTGGCGGGGTTGTCAATGCCGGACTGGCCGGAAGGCACCCGTCGCGCCATCAGTTTCACACTCACCTCCAGTGCCGTGATGGTCGCCGGCGGGGCCCGCTACGACGCGTTCCTCGACAGCTACCGCTCGGCGGACGGCATCGGTGTCGACACCGAGGGAGACTGACCGCTCGACTCTCAATTTGTCAGAGTACTGAAGGCCAGGGGGCACTCCGAAAGGGGTGCCCTTTTTTTGGACGGGTGGACGGAGTGGACGGGATGGACGGGTCACAGAGCGGAAGCTCGTGACCGCGTGAGTTTCGCGATCACGTTGCTTCCCGTGCTTCCCGTGCTTCCCGTGCTTCTCGTGCTACCCGTGCTTCCGCTACTCTGGCGCAAAGATGAGCCAGTCACGCTCGCGTGGGCACCGCACGGCGCTTGAACCCGTCCATCCCGTCCATCCCGTCCACCCGTCCGGGTCTTGCCCTCCCGCATTTCGTTGCACAGCGTCCCGAGACGTGACCCAAGAACGGAGACGAGCATGCGGGAATACCACGCACATGACATTCGCAACGTGGCTGTAGTCGGACACGGCGCGAGCGGTAAGACCACCCTGGTCGATGCCCTCGCGTACGTGTCCGGATCCAGCAAGCGCCATGGTCACATCAAGGATGGCACCACCCTGACCGATCACACCCCGGAAGAGATCGAGCGCGGCTACTCGATCGAACTGGGGTGTGCCTTTGCCGAATGGATGGACACGAAGATCAACCTGGTCGACGTGCCGGGATATCTCGACTTCCAGGGCGACGCGATCGCTGGTGTCGCGGCGGCGGACGGCGTGATCTGCGTCGTCAGCGCGGCGTCGGGTGTCGAGGTGGGCACCATCAAGATGTTTCGCGAGGCCAACACCCGGCAGGATCCCGTGCTGTTCGTGGTCTCGATGATGGACAAGGAACACGCCGATTTCGGCCGCGTGTACCAGCAGATCAAGGACAAGCTCTCGAACAAGGTCGTCCCGGTGGAAATCCCCATCGGCTCGGGCGCTGGGTTTCGCGGGATCATGAACCTCTTCTCGCGCCGCGCCTACATCTACAAGCCCAAGAGCAGCGAATACGTCGAGTCCGACATCCCCGCGGAGGAGCAGGCCACCTTCGACAAGTATTACCAGGAGATGATCGAGGCCATCTCGGCGACCGACGACGCACTGCTCGAGCGCTACCTCGACGGTGTGGAGATCGGCCGGGACGAGGCGATCCACGGGATGAAGGAGGCCATGAAGCGCATGGACCTCTACCCCCTCTTCGCCGTGTCCGCCGAGCACACGATCGGGATCAACGCGCTCCTCACCGAGCTGGTGCAGCTCATGCCCTCGGCGTACGACATGGAGGAGATCCACGCATTCAAGGGCGCCGAGGGGGATCACACGGTGGAGATCCACGCCATCGACACGAACCCGTTCGCCGCGCTGGTCTTCAAGACGCACACCGAGCCGCATGTGGGCGAGGTGTCGTACTTCCGCATCTTCTCGGGCAGCGTCTCGAACGGGCAGGAGTTCTTCAACGCCACGCGCGACCACGTCGAGAAGATGGGACACCTGTGCGTGGCGCAGGGGAAGGAGCGCATGGAGGTGCCGGTGCTGCGCGCCGGAGACATCGGCTGCGTGGCGAAGCTCAAGAACACGCACACCAACGACACGCTCTCCACGCGTGAGCACCCGGTGCGGCTGTTCCAGATACCATTTCCGGAGCCGGTGGTGTCGTTCGCGGTGCACGCGTCCTCACGCAACGACGAGGAGAAGCTGCAGCCCGGGCTGCACCGCCTGCACGACGAAGATCCGACCTTCGAGACGCACTACAACTCCGAAACGCACGAGACGATCATCTCGGGGCTCGGCGAGCGTCACCTCGAGGTCACGATGGCCAAGCTGCGCCGCAAGTACAACGTCACGGGCGAGCTCACGAAGCCGCGCATTCCGTACCGTGAGACGCTCATCGGCAGGGGGGAAGGGCAGGGGCGCCACAAGAAGCAGTCGGGAGGGCGTGGGCAGTTCGGCGATTGCTGGATCCGGATGGCGCCGCGTCCGCGCGGGGCCGGCTACCACTTCAGCGACAAGATCGTCGGCGGCGTGATCCCCTCGAACTTCCGCCCCGCCGTGGACAAGGGCATCCAGGAAGCATCGGCGCGCGGCATCCTCGCCGGCTTTCCCCTGGTGGACTTCGAGGTCGAGCTGTTCGACGGCTCGTATCACTCGGTCGACTCGAACGAAATGTCGTTCAAGATGGCCGGCATCCTCGCCTTCAGGACGGTGTCGCCGAAGTGCAAGCCGGTGCTGCTCGAGCCGCTCGACGAAGTCGAGGTGCGCGTCCCGGACGCGTTCATGGGCGACGTGATGGGGGACCTCAACCAGCGCCGCGGCCGCATCATGGGCACGGACTCCGCGGGCGACGGCACGGGAGCCCTCGTCCGCGCCATCGTGCCGCAGGCGGAGCTCCACCTCTACGCCACGGACCTCAACTCACTGACCCACGGATACGGCAACTACGCGCGAAAATTCCACGCCTACGAGCAGATGCCCGGCGAAGCCGCCCAGCGCGTGATCGCAGACTCGGCGAAGAATCGGAAGGAGGAGGAAGTGGAGGCGTAGGGGCGGATGGACTGGTGGGCTAGTGGACGAGTGGTGGACGCGATGGCCACCGCTCGTTACTACCAGCCCACCAGCGCACGAGCCCACGAGTCGACTCGTCGTGCGCCTACTGCCTCTCTCCCCGTACGACCGTCGTCACCGTTCCCACCGAAAAGAGCCGCCCAGCGCCCGGCTCTCCCCACGCCTGGATCAGCAGGGACTGCGTGGACGATTGGCGCGGGGTCCAGGTGGCACCGTTGAAGTGCAGGACCGTTCCTGAGTCCCCCACGGCGTGGACGTCGACGGGGCTGGAGCCCCACACGGAGCGCAGCGCGCGCGTGGTGCCGGCGGCCATGGCGTACCAGCGCTTTCCGTCCCAGCGCAGGATCGTTCCGTTCTCGCCGACGATGAAGATGTCGTTCGGGCCCGAGCCCCAGACGCCGCGGAGGAGTTCCTTCGTCGGCGTCGGCATCGGGCGCCACTGTGTCCCGTCGTAGCGCAGGACCAGCCCCGAGTCGCCGACCGTGTACACATCGTTAGGCGCCGTGCCCCAGACGTGCCGCAGGAACGCGGTGGTCCCCGACGTCATCACGGACCACGCGGTCCCCTGCCGCTGCAAAATCGTCCCGCGATCGCCGACAATGAACGCCGGTCCGGACGTGGGAAACCACACCGATCGGAGCAGCACGCTGCGAGGGCTCGCCTCGGCCGCCCACGTCGTCCCGTTGTAACGCCAGATGGCGCCCGTGTCCCCCACCGCCACGATATTGGAGGGACCCGACCCATGGATGCCGTAGATCGTTTGCGATCGTGGCAATCCCGCGCTGGACCAGGCGGCACCGGCCGCGCGGCGGAGCAAGGCGCCTCCCCCGCCACCCGCGTACAGCGTGCCATCGCCAGGGCCCCACACCGACGTCAATGTCGGTGACGAGATCTCGGTGACCCAGTTGGTCGGGGACGCGTCGCCGCGGATCACGGTGCCGTCCCACCCTGCCGCCACCAGCTTCCCGGCCCGATCACCCCAGACGCCGCGCAGGTTCTGGCCGCTCGCCGAGTTGGGCAGGACGCGCCACCCATTTCCGTTGTAGTGCACGACCGCGCCGTTGTTGCCCACGGCAAAGAGGTCGTTAGGCGAGCGGCCCCAGACCGCGAACAGGTTGGCTGTCGTCGGGGCCTGCTGCAGCGACCAACTGACGCCGTCCCAGTGCACGAGAAGGCCGTTCACGCCGACGCCCCAGATGTCATTCGGTGCGCCTCCCCAGAGGCCAAATATCGGGAGCGACGTCGGGGACTGCACGGGCGTCCACTGCGTGCCGTTGTAGTGCACGATGACGCCGTTCTGTCCCACGGCCCAGAGGTCGTTCGAGGACGAGCCCCAAATGCTCCACAGCTCCCACCCTTGCCCGGTCGTGATCACCGACCACGCGGTGCCGTCGTACTTGAGGATCGTGCCGTCCACGCCGACGGCGTAGATCTCGCGGGGCCCGAGGCCGAAGATGTCGAGCAAGGTCTGCTGCGTCGGTGAGTCCACCGGGCGCCACGCGGCGCCGTCGTAGTGCACAATGACGCCTGCCGAACCCACGGCCCACACATCGTTGGCCGTCGATCCCCAGATCCCCACGAGGGTCTCTGGCGTCCCCGCCTGCTCGAGCTGCCAGGGCCCGCCGCGGCTGTGAAGCACAACGCCCGCCTGGCCGACCGCAAAGGCTTCGCTGCTTGCAGGGTCGGCCCATGCTCCCAGCAGGGAAACGTCGGAGACCCCGCGCAACTCCGTGCCGAACATCATCGCCCGTGCGGCCGGGACGATCGCAACGTCGGACGTCGACCGGAGGGTGCCCAGGGACGCCGTGAGGCGGGAGACGCCCTGCGTGAGGCCCTGGACGACACCCGCTGCGGTCACCGACGCCACCGCAACTGACGCGGATGCCCACTGCACGGAGACGCTGGAGACCGGAGCCCCCGCCGAATCCGCGACCTTCGCAAGGAGGGGCAGCGAGAGTCCGGGAGAGAGCCACGCCGTGGCCGGAACCACGTCGAGCGCGGCCGCCCCTCCGGGATTGCGCACCGGGCCGGCAGAATCCTCACCGCAGCCTGCGATGAGGATCACGATTCCCAGCAATCCGGCGGCGCGCCAGGCGACAACAGACGAATGCGCGCGGCGCAGGGCCGCGGGCATGCAAGACAACGAAGATGCCACGTTGTGAATCAGAGGAGGGTCTATCTCGGGCTTCCGGTGCGTACCAGTATGGCACCTGCGGAGTTCCCGGTCCCCCACCTCATCTGCGCCTGCGCTGGACCGAAGTAGCGTACTTCGATCACCTGGTTCGACGGGATGTCTCTCAGCGTCGAGACGCCGCCAAGCAGGCGGTCATCGAGGTAGACCGCGGGCTCGGTGTTCTCCTGGCGGAGGATTGAGGTGCGACCCCGTGACTGCAGGAACACGGGACGCAGCATCCGGATCGCCGTGATGGCGTCGGTCGCTCCGGAGCGACTGATCTCATCCCTGCGGAGGACGTCGGTGCCTCCGCCAACGCCGCCGTCGCGTCCGCCCTTGCGTGCACAACCAGACAGGGCGATCGCCGAGCAGAGGCACGAGGCGAACAGCAACCTGGGCAGGTGGACCACGGAGTGCTCCCGAAGTCGTGAGGCGTCGAACTTCGACCATGCAGGCGTCCCCGGCAAGGCCACGGGGACGAGCCGAATCGTTAGGCGTGCCTCGCCCGGAGGCGCAACCCGCGTGGCGGCGTCCGGTAGCGCAGGTCGTCGAACATCGGCGACGTCGGAAGCGGCACTCCGGCCCGGGCGGCCGCGACGTGCAGCGTCCGCTGGATCAGCTCGACCTGGTCGAGGCCGGTGCTGTCGGCGGCAAGGAGCACCGGGTTCGACAGGTCCCCCGTCAGGTCGGGGAGCGGATCGGCAGAGAGGACATGCGGAACCCCGCGCTCGCTCAGCGCGATGTCCACCCGGGCCAGGTCGCGCAGGTCGAGCACCCGGCAGGTCTCGAGGACCACCCGCTCCACTCCCTCGCGCAGTCCCTCCGGGACGTGGTCGATGGATGGCGACTCCCCCGGATTCGACCCCGACACCAGTGAGACTGGCGGCAGGACCACCCGGTCGGCGCCATTGCCGAGGACCAGACAGCCGAAGGCTGACCCTGGGAGGTATCGCTCTACCAGCACAGGGTGTGGCGCGGTCGCCCACAGCTTGTGAACCTCCCGCTCGAGCTCAGCAGCATCCTCAACCACGACGCAATCGCGCCCGTCGAAGACTTCGGAGGCCCGAAAAACCACCAGCGGGAAGCTGCGACGCGTTAGGGGAACCAGGTCCTCCGGACCGCGTGCCACGGTGAACACCGCGGTCGGGATCAGGCGGGTGCCAAGGGCCTCCTTCATGCGCTCCCGCGACGCGGTCAGCGTCAGGGCGCTCGACGAGCTGCCCGTGAACGGAATCCCCAGTTGCTCCAGCGTCACGGCGGTCCGGACGCGGTCGTTCGCGCCGCGAGCGGCCTGAAACACGACGTCGGGTCGGCGGGACGCGAGGGCCGCCGGCAACTCGCTGTTGGTGGGGGTGACGTCGACCTCTCCAAACACACGCAACGCGCGCGAAACGACCGCGGCAGCGCTGGCCCACTCGGCAGCGCGCGTGTCATCGAGACCAATCGTAACTCCAAGCCGTGTCATGCGGTGCGGGAGGCATGGGGGAGCTACCGTTCGCTGCCCCATGATCTTGCTTGCACTCCCCATGCCAAGGGAGGGCTGTGTTCGTTAGGCCCGTCCAATTCACGCAAGGGACATCTTTGGCCGCGCCTCGTCACAGCGAGCCCGTTGGCGGAGATCAGACCTTGTGGTGGCCTACCCGGGCGGCCTCGCGGCGGTCTCCGGCCATGTAGATCTCGAAGTCACGGAAGAGGCCCCCAGCCTCTCCCTGCATGATTCGCAGGACGGTCACGGCCATTCTGCGAATCTCGAGCTCGGCGCCTTCGCTCGACCGCAGCTCGAGCATGGTCCGCCAGGCCCGAGCGTTGCCGGTGACGACGATCTTGGTCTCGGTGGAATTCGGTAGCACGCCGCGTGCGGCCTCGCGGGCCATCTTGCGGCGGTGGATCTTGTCGTCGACCCACGCGTACCGCGCCATGAGCTCCTCGACGAGCGCCACGTACGCGGACTGCGCCGAATCGACCTGGCCCTTCCAGCGCGCCTCGAGGGCCTCGTCACCGATGATCGCCGGCGGGACGACAAACGCGGCGTGCGACTCGTCGACGTAACGCTGGCTGAGCTGGGAGTACGCGAAGCCGGCACGATGGCGAACGAGTTCGTGCGTGAGCGAGCGCGACACGCCCTCGATGAGCAGCGAGTAATTCGCGTGCTCGAGGACGCTCCCGTGACCCTGCTTGAGGATGTTGGTGAGGTAGTCGTGCGTTGTACGGCCAGCGGGATTTCGCTGACTCATGTAGCACAGCCGGCCGGCGAATTCGGCGAGGCGCTCCCCGGGGCTCGACTCCCCCTTCCAGTCCACCGGCAAGTGTTCGGGCTCGACAAAGGCCGGACGCGCGATGACGGTGATGCGGGGTTCGTAAAACAGCATGCTTCCGGACGGTGGGCGGGTGTAGACGGTGGACGGATGTCACCGCCGCGGCGCGGCCGCGGGGCAAACCTAGCCCATGCGGTCCAGCATCTCTAGGCGCGACGTATCGTAGCAGCGCGTGGACTCTACCTCGTCGAGCACCCTCTTCGCTCGCTCGCTATCTGGTGCGTCTGCCGGATCGTATTTCACTCGTTCGAAGGCATCGGTGCCGGCGCCCACCTTCACGCCGGGATTGAGGATCGCCGAGGGATCGAACACGCGCTTGATGTCCGCAAAGAGCGCGATGGCCTCGGCAGGCCAGAAGCGCGGGAGCACCCCGGACCGCAGTCGACCATCTCCATGCTCCCCGGCCATGGTTCCCCCGAGGTCATGTGTGAGGGCCACGACGCGGACAAACAACTCGCGCACCCTGGACTTCCACCCCGCCTCCCGTACGTCGACGAGGGCATTCACGTGCAGGTGCGCGTCGCCCGCGTGACCGAAGAGCACCCCGTCGAGGCCCACGGTCGCGAGCGCGTTGCGTACGCCGCGCACATAGTCGGCGAGCCGATGCGGGGGCACGCACCCATCCTCGACCACCTGCATCGAGCGGATGTGCGGATCGAGGCGCGACAGGATGGGGCTCGCGGCATGTCGGAGGGACCAGAGCGCTTCCTCCGACTCCGGGTCGAGGCCGAGCATCGTTGTTGTCGCGCCGGCTGCGCGCCACGCGTTGGCGAGGGCCTCGGCGCGTGCGGGCGTGAATGTCGCATCCCGATCCTCGAGCTCGACGAGAAGTGCGCACTCCGATTGGCTGGGAACGGGAAGCACGCGTCCGCGTGCCGCCACGCGCAGGAACGAGGCATCAAGGAGTTCGCACGCCACGGCGCCCGCTTCACGGGCCAACTCGGCGCCACGCATTGCGTCCTCCAGGCGCGGCCAGGAGGAGAGAAGCGACGCTGTGGCCACCGGCAGTGCCGCCAGGTCGAGCGTGATGCCGGTGAAGAAGGCGAGGGTGCCTTCGCTGCCGACGAGCAAGTCGACGAGGGATCCCGAGTCGGCGAAGTCGTGCACCCCGTAGCCTGACGAGTCCTTCCGCACGTCGCGCCTCGTCAGGCGCGCGGCGCGCGCCTGGAGCGCGGGGGCCACCTCGTTCCACCGCTCGAGCGTGCGCCCGGTATGGGGGACGTGATTGCGTGACACCGTGGCGGTCGAGCCATCGGCGAAGATGCAGTCGATCGCGCGCACCCAGCGGCGCATCGAGCCGAAGTGCATCGTGCGCGCGCCAGACGCGTTGGTGGCGGTCATGCCCCCGATCGTCGCAAAGGCCCCACTCGAGGGATCGACGGGGAAGCGCAGGCCCGCGGCGCGCGCGGCG
>JACMLI010000457.1 GCA_014379705.1 Gemmatimonadaceae bacterium | reverse complement strand
CCACGCACGGTGAAGGTCACGGTGCGCACGGCACCGGCGGCGCTCCCGGCGTCGCGATTGCCAGTGAGGGACACGCGGCGCACGGCGCTGTCGGCCACGAGTCCCGCCGGCAGCGTGAGGCGCACGTCGACCTCGCGCGCTTCACTGGCGTGTGAGCGCACCTCGACGTTCACGACACGCTGGATCGGCACGCCCGCCTGCGCGTATTCGATCTCGCGTTCCATCGTCAGGGTGATCGCGGGGGCGCCGACGACGGGCTGGTTCACCTCGCCGCGCACGGCGTCTGCATAACGATACGTGACGGGCGTGAAGACCCCGAACGATCCGCCAGCCACTTCGAAGAACGACACGACCACGGGTGAGCTCTGCTGCCCCGCCTCGTCGCCAGCACGACCGGGCACCCCGAACATCGGACCCTGGCGCGGCCGCTCAAGCCACCAGGGCTGCCCGGGATGCGCGATGGTCACGGGCACCGAGTCGCGAGCCGCAGAATCGGCCGCGATCGTGCGGGCATCACCCGCGAGCATGGCAGGGGCCGCACCAGCCGAGAGCAGCACGCGCCGCGAAAGGCGCAGTGGCACCTTGCCGCGATTGAACGCCGCATACGCACTGCGGAAGGTCTCGCCCGTCGCAAAGAGCGCACGCGACGCCGTCACCTCCACGGCGACGCCACTCGCGAGGGCCAGGGCCCGCTCGACGCGACTGCTCGCCACTTCCATCGACGCGAGCAGGTCGTCGTGGCGTACCAGCATGGACCGTCCGTCCACGGACATCGTCGCGCACGGATTTTCCGCCGACGCTTCCCCACACACGGCGTTGAGGGCCTGCTGAAGTCTGACGAGTGCCGGGATCGCGGCGCCGGGGTCGAGCAGGTTGAGCGACGCCCGCGCGGCATCGAACGCCGTCGGAAGCGCGCTCAATGCCGCGTGCTGCGCCGGGGTGCGCATCGCCGGATGAAAGCGCCCCCACGTGGTGTCAATCCCGTCAAAGATCGACCGCTCGCTGGACGCGTCCTGCGGCCCCACCCGCGCGGCCTCGCGCAGCAATTGATCGAAGCGCACACCCTTGAGCTGCAGCGACCCCATGGCCTGCGACTTGTGCTGCGAGCGCGAATCGGCGGCGACCTCCGAGTACGAGCGCCCCATCACGGGGTCGAACTCGCCAACGTTGATGCGGATCGTCGCCCGCTCCTGGTTTCGGAACGACGCCCCGCGATAGAACTTCGCGACGCTCCACGGCCCGAACCCCGCCGTCGCTGCACGAGGAATGCGCACCGTATCGGCGCTGAGGTCGTACGCCTCGCGCGCGAGGATCCCGGCCACCTGGTGATGGCCATGCCCATCCGCCGGCGTGCCGGAGAACACACTGACGATCACGTGCGGACGAAAGGCCCGCACCACGGTGATCACGTCGCGGAACACCGAGTCGCGCGACCACTGCGTCAGCGTCTCCTCGGCATTCTTGGAGAACCCGAAGTCGAAGGCGCGCGTGAAGTACTGCCGGGCCCCGTCCATGCGACGCGCCGCGAGCAACTCCTCGGTGCGGATCGCGCCGAGCGGTTCGCCGAGTTCGTTGCCGATGATGTTCTGGCCGCCGTCACCACGCGTGAGGGCGAGGTACGCCGACTCCACGTGCCGGCCCTTCCCGAGCCAGGTGAGGAGTTGCGTGTCCTCGTCGTCGGGATGCGCGGCGATCATGAGGACGCGCACGTTGACGCCGAGCCCGTTCACGAGGGGCGCGAGCGCGGCGGCACCGCGGTCCTGGGCAAGCAATGCGAGCGGGGCCAGGAACATGGCCCCAACAATCGCGACGCTGCGTATTCGGATAGAGCCAAGACGCATTGGACCGTCTCTTCAATGCCCGCTCGTTCGGCCCTGCTACGAACTCGGCTGGGACTGGTTGCTGGTTTCTGACGGGCTGGTGCTGGTCGCTGGTTGCCTTGCTGGTGCTGGGGCTGGCGGAGGACGCTTGGGGCTGGGTGCCTCGCTGAGTGCTGAAAACTTGGCCAGCGCTTTCCAGCTGTCAGTATTCAGCTCCAGCAAGCAACGAGCAACGAGCGCCAGCCCGTCAGCAACCAGTTCACCAGTTCCAGCCCCCAACCCCGTACTCTCCCGCGCTCTTGCGCGCCCACTCAAGACGGTCATCGCATCGCTGGTGGTCGCCCGCGTGGTACGATCGGCGCGGCGTGCACATCCCCAACAATGCGCGCCTGCTCCACCGCGTGCGACGTCGCATACCCCTCGGCCGGGCTCGCCCGCTCGGGGCGACCGATGTACCGGATGATCAGCGCATTGCCCGCCGACGCGCGCAACCGCGGCGCCACGTAGCTCCAGGCCCCCATGTTTTTTGGCTCTTCCTGCGCCCAGACAATTTCCGCGATGTTCGGATACAGGTCGACGATGCGCGACACGTCCTCGTGCGGCCACGGATACAGCTGCTCCACGCGCACGACCGCGAGGTGGGCGGGACGCTCCTTGCCGGCGAGCTCGTAGAAGATCTTGCCGGTGCAGAACACCAAACGCGTGACTTCATCACGGGTCTGCACGAACGGATCGTCGAGCACGGGCTGGAAGCGCCCGCTCGTGAGGTGCTCGAGGCGGCTCGTGGCGACGGGCAGTCGCAGCATGCTCTTGGGCTGCATGAGCACGAGCGGTCGCTTGATCGGCAACCGCGCCTGGCGACGCAGGATATGAAAGTACTGCGCCGGTGAGGTGGGATACGCGACGCGCAGGTTGCCCTCGGCGCACAGCTGCAGGAAGCGCTCGAGCCGGGCCGACGAGTGCTCCGGGCCCTGTCCTTCGTAGCCGTGCGGCAGCAGCATCACCACCGACGAATCCTGGCGCCACTTGGCGCGATCGGCGGCCATGAACTGGTCAATGATGGGCGCCGCCATGTTGACGAAGTCGCCGAACTGCGCCTCCCACAGCACGAGCGCGTCGGGGGCGGCCGTGCTGTAGCCGTATTCGAAGCCGAGGACGGCGAGCTCGGTGAGCGGCGAATTGTAGATATCGAAGCGCGCGGTGACGTTAGGCAGGTGCTGCAGCGGCGTGTACCTGGCCCCGGTGTTCACGTCGTTGAGCACGGCGTGCCGGTGCGAAAAGGTCCCACGCTCCGCGTCTTGTCCGGTCAGGCGCACGTTCACCCCCTCCGACAACAGCGACGCGAACGCGAGGGCCTCGGCGTGGCCCCAGTCGATGCCACCCGCGTCCCCCACTGCCTCGCGACGGCGCTCGAACTGCTTCGCCAGCTTGGGATGCACGGCATGCGTCGCGGGCCACGCGAGCAATTGTTCGTTGAGCGCGACCAGCGTCTCGCTGCGCACCCCCGTGTCGACGGCGGGCATCGACGACGGCGTCCCGCGGCGCACGTCGATCTCCACCTCCTCGTCGTGGTCGATCTCGACGTGCTGGCGGGAGGCCGCGAGGGCGTCGTCCATCTTCGCCTGGAACTCGGCATCCATCGTCTCCACCGTCTCGGCGGACGCGAGTCCCTCGCTCACCAGGCGCTCGCCCCAGATCCGGCGGGGCGTCGGGTGCTGCTTGATGGACGCATAGAGCCTTGGCTGCGTGTAGCCAGGCTCGTCTCCCTCGTTGTGCCCCCAGCGGCGGTAGCCGACGAGGTCGATGAGGAAGTCCTTCCCGAACTTCTCGCGGTACGCGATCGCGAGCCGGATCGCGCTGATGCACGACTCCGGATCGTCGCCATTCACGTGGACGATCGGCACCTCGAAGCCCTTGGCCAGGTCGCTCGCGTAGTACGTCGAGCGCGCGTCCGAGGGATTCGTGGTGAAGCCGACCTGGTTGTTCGAGATGATGTGCAGCGTCCCGCCGACCTTGTATCCCGGCAGGCGTGACATGTTGAACGTCTCGGCGACAACGCCCTCGCCGGGGAATGCCGCGTCACCGTGTATCACGATCGAGAGCACCGACGCGTCCCCCGCGGCGAGTTCCTCGAGCCGCGCGCGCGCCACGCCCGAAAGCACCGGGTTCACCACCTCGAGGTGGCTCGGGTTGGGCACGAGTCCCACGCGCACGTCACGCCCCGTCGACGTTGAACGCACCGTCTGCGCGCCGAGGTGGTACTTCACGTCCCCGGTCTCGCTATCGGCGTGATCGGCGTGCTTGCCGTCGAACTCGTTGAACAGCGTGCCGTACGGCTTGTCGAGCATGTGCACGAGCACGTTGAGCCGCCCGCGGTGCGCCATGCCGATCACCACGTCCTGCGCCCCGCGCTTCGCACTCTCCTCGATGGCGGCGTCGAGCATCGGCACCATCGCGTCCGTGCCCTCGATCGAGAAGCGCTTCACGTTGGGATACGCGCGCGCGATGAAGCGCTCGAGCCCATCGACCTGGGTCAGGCGCTTGAGGAGCGCGAGCTTCTCGTCAGGCGTGAGGCCACCGGAATACGTGCCCCCCTCGATCGCGTCGCGGAACCACTCGCGCTCGACGTCCTCCTCGAGGTGAGCGACCTCGTAGCCGACGCGCCCCGAGTAGATGGCGCGCAGTTCGCGCGCGACGTCAGCCGCGGTGCCCTTGTCGTATCCGAGGGCAGCGCCGGGCACCAGGTCGAGGTCAGCCTCGGTGATCCCGTGGAACTCCGCATTCAGCTCGGCCGCACCACTCGGCGGCGAGCCTAACGGGTCGATCGGGACGGCAAGGTGACCGTAGTGGCGAATCGCGTCGATCAGCGCCGCGGCACCAGCCACCTTGCGCAGGGAGCTCGCATCGGTCGCCTGATCATCCGAGCGCACCGGGGGTGACGCCGCCTGCGGCGCAGCGCCCCCGGAGAGGGAAAGAGCGAACTGGAAATACTGCCGCCAGGACTCCTCAACTGACGACGGATCGCGCCGAAATGACTCGTAGAGCTCGGCAACGTAGGCGTCGTTGTAGACGCCGGTGATGGGAGTGCTCATGGGATGCAAATCTACGGGATGGACGGGATGGAGCCAAAGAGCGCGACGCGGATGCCGCCATTGCTCGTCTCGAGGACCGGAGACAGTCCGAGACGCGTTTGGCCGACCAGGGCTGGGTCGCTGGCAAGGAGAGCGACCCTCCAGCCCGACATGGCGCCCACGGCGAGCTTCCCGAAGGTCGCGTACAGGCTGCGGAGGTCGGCGGACTCGCCAATCCGCTCGCCGTACGGAGGATTGGTGAGAAGGAGCCCAGGCCCTGGGGCCGGGGGGACGCTCCTGGAGAGGGGCCGTTGCTCGAAGACGACGTCCCCGGCGACACCGGCGCGTTCCGCGTTGGCCCGGGATGCCTCGATCGCTCCGGCGTCCCGGTCGGCTCCGACGATGGCGACCCCGGCCCGGGGCAGCACCTGCTCGTTTCCTTCGGCACGAACCCTCTTCCACTGCGCCGCCATGAACGTGGGCCAGGTCTCGAAGGCGAAGCGCCGATTCCGACCCGGGGGAATGCGTCGAGCGATCATTGCGGCCTCGATGGGGATTGTCCCCGAGCCACAACACGGATCGAGCAGCGAGATCGACGGGACCCAACCCGACGCGCGAAGCATCGCGGCGGCAATCGTCTCCCGAAGTGGCGCCTTGGCAACGGCTTGGCGGTATCCGCGTCGATGCAGCAGGTCCCCCGAGCTGTCGATCGAGATCGTGCACGCGTCGCGATCGATGCGGACCACGACGAGCTGGGCGCCCGACTCCTCCTCTTCGTCACTCCCCTCTGCCAGCGTCACGCCATCGATCGACCGCGCAATCGCCTCGTGCACGCGCTGGGCCACCCCGCCCGTGTGGTAGAGGCGCGATTTCCGGGACGTGGCGCGCACGCTGACACTTCCGCCGCGCGGGATCCAACGATTCCATGGGATCGCCCGCGAGCGTTTCTCGAGATCCGAGAAGTGCGCCGCCTGGAACGACGCCGCCCGCACGATGACGCGACTGGCGATGCGGGCGTGGAGGTTGGCGTGGTAGAGCCCCGCGGGGTCCGTCGTGAAGGCAACGCCGGCGTCGTGTACCTCCGTGACGTCGGCTCCGATTTCCCGGAGCTCGTCGGCCACCAGGCTCGCCAGCCCGGGAGCAGCAACGGCAAATGCGCTGATCGATTCTGTGGGGGTCGGCACCCCGGATACTAAGCGGAGCTCATGCGACGCTGGGTCCCGGTTCTCGGCTCGCTGCGTTCTCCGGACCGGGATGACAGAAAACGAGTCATCCCGGGCAAGTCAGCGAATGCGAGCGCAGAACCGGGACCCAGTGTCGCAGAGGCCGACGCGTCACTTCGTCCTGGCAGCGGCCCTCGCGGCGGCGGCGGCGGCCTTCGCGGCGGCAGCCTTCGCTTCCGGGCTGGGCTCCTTGAGCACCATGGTCTGGCCCTCCCAACCGAACATCAGCCCCGATGCCGTCTCGATCGCCTTGATGGCATCGGTGGTCGAGGTGAGGGGTGCCGTGACCGAGACCACGCGGCTGCCGAAGGTCGTGTCCTTGAGGAAGAGCTCCGTGCCATACCATTTCTTGATCTCGGACAGCGCGTGCTTGAGCGGCTTGGCGTCGATCGCGAAGGTGCCGTCGATGTACCCGAAGGCCTCGTTGAGCTGGTTGGGGCTCGGCTGCGACGTCT
>JACMLI010000456.1 GCA_014379705.1 Gemmatimonadaceae bacterium | reverse complement strand
GGGGCGGGGCGCAGGCGGTGCGGCAGCGGCGGTCTCGGCGCGCCCTAACGAGTCGCGCACCAGCGAGTCGGCGAGCGCGAGGTCGTAGTGGTAGAACGTCCGGCCGATGGAGTAGAAGGCGCTGCGCCCATCATTGCTCCACCCCACGAAATCCCCACCCACGCGCGTGAGGCGCATCGTGGGGACCGCCGACCCTGCGGTCACCGACACGGTCGGAGGCACGCCACCGATCGGGGGCACCGTGATCATGAAGACGTTGCGATCGGTGCGCACGAGCGCACGCGTGCCGTCGGGCGAAAGGACGACTTCATCGGGCGAGGTTGGCGAGCCGGGACCCGCGGGTGCGGGCAACCCGGTCACGCGCACCAGCGTCCGACGATCGGTGCCATCCCAGCGCATGGAGATCAGCCCGTCGGCGTTCGCCCACACATAGAGCCGCGTGCTGTCCGGACCGAAGTGCGGGACGTTGCGACCCTGTTCGGTCGCGCCGGTGCCGAGCCACGACACGCGCGACGCCTCACCACCCGTTGCCGGGAGCCAGACGATCTCGAGTTCCGCCGTGGATCCCGCGCCGCCGAAGTCCTCGAGGGTGCGCAATCGGTGATTGCGCGAGCCACGGACGCCGAGGATGCGTCGTCCGTCGGGAGACCAGCTGATCTTGTCGTAGAACGCGGAGCGCGTGGTAAGCCTTCGTGGCGTCCCCCCCTCTGCGGGAACTGCATAGACGTCACCGCCGAGCGAGTCGCTCCACGTCACGTATGCCACCGTCCGGCCATCCGGGGACCACACGGGGGCATGCTCCACGACCCCGGTACTCGTCAGGCGCCGCGCATTGCGGACGGTCTCGAACGTGGGCGTCGTGCCCGCGGGACGCCCCGGCCCACCACGACCCACCGGAAGGTCCGCGATCCACAACCGGTCGAGTGCAGCAAACACCACGCGGCGTCCATCGGGGGACGGTCGCGCCCCGCGGATCTGGCTCACCACGAGCGTGCTGTCGTTGATCGGGTAGTCGAACCTGGCGAGGGGACCGAGCTGCTGGTCGATCTCGGCCGAGAAGGGAATGGGCGTCACTGTGCCGGACGGCACCTCGATGCGCCAGATCTTTCCATTGTAGGCGGTGATCAGCGCGCGCGAATCGGGCGTGAACGCCGAGCCGGGGTACACGTCACGATCGAGGCCCCCCTGGCTCGCATCGCGCTGCACGTCCATCACGAGCCATCGGTCTTCACCGCTCGTCAGGTCGAGCAGCTTGAGTCCCTCGCGAGCGTCCGTGCGCGTGGCGTAGACGAGCCAGCGACCGTCCGGACTCGGCATCGGACGGAACGCGCCTTCCGATTCGGACGTGCGCACCGCGGTGCGGCCCACCGAGCGATCATAGAGCCCGATCTGGTAGTTTCCGATACGACGCGCCGAGCTGCGGGGCGAGTGATCGTCCTCCGACATCGGGGCCGCAGGATCGGGCACTACGCCCCCCTGGAAATCGCCCGAGAGGTTGCCGTTGGCATTCACCCAGATGAAACGCGGGTCGTTGGAGAACGCCGAGCCGAGCAGCGCTGGCAGGGGAGGCGCGTTCGCGGGGGCGCCCGGCGCGCGCAGGCCCGTCATCTGCACGCCGGTGCCACCGTCGACGTGATAGAGCCAGAGCTGTCCGGCCCGGGTCACGAGGACGTACTTGCCGTCCGGGGTCCACGTGGGAGAGACGAAGTTCAGCCGTTCGCCGCGACTCAGCGCACGCGGACGCGTACCGTCGGCATTGGCGAGCCATACGTTCTCCGAGCCGTTGCGATCGCTCAGGAAGACGAGCGACTTCCCGTCGGGCGAGTAGCGTGGCTGCGTATCGTAGCCCTGTCCACTCGTCAGGCGCGTGGCAGTGCCACCAGCGGTCGGGATCGAGTAGAGGTCACCAAGCAGCTCGAAGGCGATGGTTCGCCCATCGGGCGAGACGTCGAGTGAGATCCACGTACCTTCGGTCGTGGTGAACTTGAGGGCGCGCGTGGTGATGAGGGGGAGCGAGTTCGTGCGCGCGGCCGCCCGCGCTGCGCTATCGGCCTGGGCGGCGGTTTGCGCGTCGGCAACGAACGAGAGGGCAGGCAGCGCGGCGGCGAAGAGCGCCGGGCGGATGAAACGCATGGCAACGGCTTCCGGTGTCGGGACGCCCCAAAGTGCAGGCTGCGCACGGGGCGCGGGAGGGGCACGCGGTACGCACGTCACCCTGACGTCCGACGCGTGTCGCCTACTTCCGCAGGTAGTGCACGTACTTGAGGACGAGCGCTCCACGGATCGGTCGGCGCCACGGGATGCCGGCGTCGAGGCCCGACGGCCAACCGCTGTTCCAGACGACATACAGGTCGCTTCCCGGCGCGCGCGTCCACCGGACCCGCGCGTTCACCGAGACCCGCTCGGACTCGTTGTCATACTGGCCGAAGAGCGTGGTGTTGAGCCGCGGGGAGAGCGCGTAGTCGGCGCGCACGCGGGCGACGCTGGCCGTGAAGCTTTGCGCGCTGCGCGTCACCTTCGTTCGCTCGTATTCGGCGCTCAGCAATACGTGCGGCTCGCGACGAAATCCCAGCTCAACGTTCCACTCGTACCCGCGACCGTCGTACAGCTCACCGACGGCATATGACACTTCGGGGACGAGGGTGCGGGCCTCCGAGCCCTCGACTTGCAGCTCGACGACATTCCATTCATAGCGGCCCGCCGCAATCACCGAGCCCGGGAAGATCTCGAAGTCCTCGCGCGGCACGTCCCACTGGCGTTTCACCTCGAGCTCGAAGCGGTCACCGCTCTCGAATTGCGCGCCGAGCGGCGTAAAGGAGAAGGAGGCGTTGTCGAGCGAGCCGTCGAGGCGGGACACCCAGTCCCAGCTGCCGAAGTTGAAGTCGAACCGCCGAATACCCCAACGACGCGGCCGCGGCGTGAACGCGAGGTTGCCGGCAAAGCGCTGGATGCCGGACTGCGACACGAAGCCGAGGTCGGGCTCGAAGCCCTCGCCCACCCGGTCGTACCGCACCACCAGGTCGGCGATGTCGTTGGGAAAGTCGACGACGAACCGCGAGTAGTTGGACACCGGCCCACCGGAGCTGTCGCGATTCCACGCCGTCGACCCGATGAACACGAGGTTCTTGCCCTTCACGATGTACGGCAGGTTGATGTCGAGGCCACCGGCCACGCTGAGTGGCGCGTCGGACGCCTCGCGACCCGTGAGCATCGCGCCCACATAGCCTCGCCCGAGGATGTCGCGCTTGATGCGGGTGGCGAAGTCGGTCGCGTCCTCCGAGCCGCCCGTGCGCACGAGCACGGCGCCCACCTGTTGCCGCCCGGCTCGCCCCGTGAGGCGCGCGCCTCCAACGATCGGCAGCGGCGTCCCGTCGCGACGGAGCCCGATGCGCCGGCTGTAGAAGAGCTGCGTCTGCTCGAGGCGCCCGAAGTCGCAGATGCCCGCGCCTTCATTGAAGAACTGCCGCGTCTCGGGAAAGAAGACGGGGAAGCGCGTCAGGTTCACGACCTGCTGGTCGACCTCGGCCTGGGCGAAATCGGTGTTGTACGTGAGGTCGAGGGTGAGCGTATTGGAGACGGGAAGCTTGGCGTCGAGGCCCACCTCGCTCGTGGTATGCGCCCGGGCAAGCACCGAATCGCGGCCGGCGTCGTCGAAGCGGCGGTCAGCAAGGCGGCTCGTGGCAAGGACGTACGGCCGCAACTCAACGCGTGCGCGCCCCGGAAGCTGGCCAAAGCCTTCGAGACGGCCTTCGCGCTCGAGGAAACGAATGCCTTCCCCACGGCGCCAGCCTTGCCACAACGCGAATTCGTTCTTGCGTCGAATGAAGCGCTCGACATTGAGCCCCCATCCGGTGGCGTCAGGCGGATAGCGCAGGGTCTGCCAGGGGATCAGCATCTCGACAAACCATCCGTCGCCGGTGATCCGCGCGCGCGCGTCCCAGATACCATCCCACCGCGTGTTCTCGTTCTCGAAGTTCAGGATCTCGGCGTCCCGCATGGCGCCGTTGGGGTTGACCGAAAAGAG
>JACMLI010000455.1 GCA_014379705.1 Gemmatimonadaceae bacterium | reverse complement strand
GTCCGGGTCTGAATCGTGCCAATACCCATGCATCTGCATGAAGAAGAGGTACACACCGGCGAACATCAGGAGCGAGTTCGCGGCGAAGCTCAACCGACCGAAGGAGGGTCGCTGTCGCCACGCCGCCAGGAAGAAGACCATGAGCGACAGTGCCGTGACTTGGCCGATCTCGACGCCCAGGTTGAAGCTCAGGATTCTGAACAGCATCCCGAGCGCGTCCTCACCGAGAGGCAGTTGCTGCAAGCGCGTCGAGAGGCCGAATCCGTGCAGGAGCCCGAACCCGAAAACCATCGCCAGAAGGCTTGGCGACTTCATCCCCAGATACTTCGGAAAGCCGCCATTGTTGTCGAAGCCTTTGTAGATGACGCTGACCGCGATGATCGCATCGACGAGGTAGTAGTTCCACGTGATGCGAAAGAACGTGGCAAAGGTCAGCGTGATGCAGTGGCCAAGCGTGAAAACGGTCACGAACTTGGCGACGTCTTTGAAGGTGTTTAGGAAGAACACGACCCCGAAGAGGAACAAAAGATGGTCGTATCCCGTCAGCATGTGCTCCGCGCCCAGGACGACGTACTGCGGATATCCGCCGGAGAGCATCCTGGCCTTCTGGTCTTCGCTGATGCCGTGCGCCGCCGCGACGGTTGCCACGGCCAACGGGGGCAGTGCAGCGGATGCGGTCATCACAAGTCGTTTCAGTCGGTGAGAAGTCATGTCGTCTCCGAGTTCGAGTAGCTGAGCTGCGATGATCGGGTCGGGATCACGACTGGGTTCCGCGCGTTCGCGCCATGAAGCATCCCCAGAGCGCTTAGCGCTCGTCCCCGGCATGAGAGCGACGCGACTGCCACGCGAGACGGCGAGCAGCGCGGACGAAGTACGGCCTCAGACCGATGTCAAATGCGGAGAATGCTGGAACGGACGGGTGCGGGAGGGCCGACGCGTGAGTGCGCGGCGCACGCGATAAGAGGTGTGAACACTTGCCCGGAGACCACAACCCGGGCGTGGAGCGCCACAAGCGCGCCCCCACTCGGCGCGTGCCGAGCCGAACCACCCGATGCCAGATCGGGCACCGAGAGAGCGATCACGTGGTCGGCGTGCGTCGGGTGGTGCGAATGGTGAGAGGCTGGCGCGTGGTGGTGATCGTGGTCCGCTTCCTCGTGCTCGAGGACAATGGCCCCGTGACCTCGAGCCGCGTTGAAGGCTACGTGATGGTGCCCGTGCGCCAGCATGCCGAGGGCCACCGCCCACGCGACATTGCTTCCGAGAAGCGGCACGAGAAGCAGAACAGCTAGCGAACCCTTTGCTCCACGCACTATGGCGGGATTACCGGTCGAACGCTGGCCGGTCAATACGACAACCGATCGAAGGGGTGGTTGCTCAGTGAGACGAGGTGCGCGTCCTCGGTGTGGGCGGATGCTCGTGCTCCAATGACGCATGCGTCTGCGCATGCGTGGCAGCTCTCCGGGAGAATCGTCGGGCGCGTGCGTGTGTTGGTGAGGCTCGGCGTGACGACATCGATGGTCGGTCGGGGGGCGTCGGGGACATGCCGGACTGAGTCCTTCCGTCGCAAGCGACCGAGGCCTC
>JACMLI010000454.1 GCA_014379705.1 Gemmatimonadaceae bacterium | reverse complement strand
GTGGGCGTGCAGGAGATGGTGATCGGCATGGCGCACCGGGGACGTCTCAACGTGCTTGTCAACACGCTGGGGAAGATGCCGAGCGACCTGTTCTCGGAGTTCGAGGGCAAGTACGTCGTCGAGCTCTCCGCCGGCGACGTCAAGTACCACCAGGGATTTTCGTCGGATGTGATCACGCCGGGCGGCCCGATGCACCTCACGCTGGCCTTCAATCCTTCCCACCTCGAGGCGGTCGATCCCGTCGTCGAGGGAAGCGTGCGGGCGCGCCAGCACCGGCGGGGAGACACTCGCGGCGACCAGGTGCTGCCGGTTCTGCTGCATGGCGATGCCGCGATCGCAGGCCAGGGCGTCGTCCAGGAATGCCTGAACATGGCCGCGACGCGCGGCTATTACACCGGCGGGACGATCCACATCGTCATCAACAACCAGATCGGATTCACCACGTCGGATCCGCGCGACACGCGCGGCACGCTGTACTGCACCGACATCGCGAAGATGGTCGACGCGCCGATCTTCCACGTGAACGCCGACGATCCCGAGGTCTGCATGCTCGCGGTCGACCTGGCGATGGAGTACCGGCAGCAGTTCCACAAGGACGTCTTCATCGATCTCGTTTGCTTCAGGCGGCTTGGCCACAACGAAGCCGACGAGCCGATGGTGACGCAGCCGCTGATGTACAAGAAGATCGCCGCGCATCCGGGGACGCGCAAGCTCTACGCACAGCAGCTCGAAGCCGAGGGTGTGATTCCCGCAGGAGAGGCGGAACGGATGATCGCCGAGTACCGCGCGGCGATGGACAAGGGCCATCACACGAACAAGACGATCCTCTCCAACTACAAGCGCCCGTACGCGATCGACTGGTCGCAGTACATGGGAGGTCACTGGACCACGCGTTACGTGTCCGCCGTGCCGATGGAACGCCTCAAGGCGCTTGCGAGGCTTTCGGCGAGCGTTCCCGATGGCTTCACGCTGCATCCACGCGTGCAGAAGGTCATCGCGGAGCGTTTGGAAATGGCGGAGGGCACGCGGCCCCTCGACTGGGGGATGGGGGAGACGCTCGCGTACGCAACGCTGCTCGATGAAGGCTACGGCGTGCGGCTGTCCGGCGAGGACGTGAGCCGCGGGACGTTCACGCACCGTCACGCGGTGCTGCACGACCAGAAGCGCGAAAAGTGGGATGCCGGCACGTGGGTGCCGCTGCAGCACCTCAAGGATGGGCAGCCCACGTTCGAGGTCATCGACTCGGTGCTGTCCGAGTACGGCGTGCTCGGCTTCGAGTCCGGCTATGCGACGTCGGATCCGACGCGCCTCGTGCTCTGGGAGGCGCAGTTCGGCGACTTCGCGAACTGCGCGCAGGTCGTCATCGACCAGTTCATCGCGGCGGGCGAAGTGAAGTGGGGTCGCGTCTGCGGTCTGGTGCTCCTGCTGCCGCACGGTTACGAGGGACAGGGCCCCGAGCATTCGTCGGCGCGTCCCGAACGCTTCCTCCAGCTCTGCGCCGAACACAACATGCAGGTGTGCGTGCCCACGACGCCCGCGCAG
>JACMLI010000453.1 GCA_014379705.1 Gemmatimonadaceae bacterium | reverse complement strand
TTGGCGCATAGCCGTGCGCCGCCAGGTTGAGCGCCGCCACGACCGCGGGTGGCATCCACCCCGGATCGTCCACGCAGATGTTCGCGCGGAATCCCGGGTGGAACTCCTCGGTCACGCACACGCCACCGACCGCGTGGCGCTGCTCGACCACCAGCACGCGCTTCCCCGCCTTCGCGAGCACCGTGGCCGTCGTCAGGCCATTCACGCCGGCGCCGATGATGATGACGTCCCAGCTCATCGCGATCCTCCCACGTCCTTGAGGATCTCGAGCGCCGCGAGTCGGCCACCGGCGCCCATGATGCCGCCCCCCGGATGGGTCGCCGACCCGCACTGGTACAAGCCCTTGATCGGTGTGCGGAAGCGCGCCCACCCCGGCGCCGGTCGCAGGAAGAAGAGCTGGTGCAGCGCGAGCTCCCCCTGGAAGATGTTGCCTTCGGTGAGACCCGTGATGTCCTCGATGTCCTGCGGCGTCATGACCTGCCGATGGATGATCTGGTCGCGGATCTTTGGAGCGAAGCGCGCGATGGCGTTGATCACCGCGTCGCCAAATGCCTCGCGCTTCGTCGCGTCCCAGCCGCCCGTGATGTTCGACGGCGCGTACTGCACGAACACCGACATCACATGCTTGCCCGTCGGGGCCATGTTCGGGTCGATGGCCGAGGGAAAGATGATGTCCATGTACGGCTCCTTCGAGAAGTTGCCGTACTTGGCGTCGTCGTAGGCCCGTTCCACGTATTCCATGGACGGGCTGATCGACATCGCGCCCCGGTGATGCGGGCCAATGCCGGGCATGCAGGTGAATTCCGGCAGCGCGTGCAATGCGAGGTTCACCTTGCCTGACGAGCCACGGATCTTGTACTTGCGGATGTCGTCGACGAACTCCGCCGGCAGTTGCGCCATGTCCACCAGCTTGAGGAAGCTGCGCTTGGGGTCGAGCGACGTGACCACGACGTTGGCGTGGTACTCGTCGCCATTGTCCAGCACGACCCCGCTGGTGCGCCCATCACGAGAGAGCACCTTCGAGACGCCCGCGTTGAGCACGATGTGCGCGCCGGCGGCCCGCGCCGCACTCGCAATCGACTCCGAGATCATGCCGGTGCCGCCCTTGGCAAAGCCCCACGCGCGGAACGCACCGTCGATCTCGCCCATGTAGTGGTGCAGCAGCACGTACGCCGAGCCCGGCGTGCGCGGGCCCATGAACGTGCCGATGATGCCGCTCGCCGACCGTGTCGCCTTGATGACGTCGGTCTCGAACCACTCGTCGAGAAAGTCGCCGGCGCTCATGGTCATGAGCTTGTACAGCGCGTGGAAGTGCTTCTTGTCCAGGCTCCCGAAGTGCTTCCCCATCGTGAGCAGGCCGCGCAGGTCGCTCGGCGCGAGGGACGTCGGGTCCGGCGGGACCATGGCGAGGATGGGCTTCACGGCCATCGCCATGTGGTGCATCAGCTTGCCGTAGTCGTCGTACGCCTCGGCGTCGCGCAGCGAATGGCGCACGTACTCGCGTCGCGTCGCGTCATGATCGGCCCAGCCCGCGAGGTAGTCCCCGTTGAACATCGGGGTGACGGTGCTCTCGAGCGGGAGGATCTCGAGGCCGTGGCGCGGCAGGTCGAGGTCGCGAATGACCTCGGGACGCAGGAGCGACACGACGTACGAGAACACGGAGAACTTGAAGCCGGGAACGACTTCCTCGGTCACGGCGGCACCACCGACGAGGTGGCGGCGTTCGAGGACCACGACCTTCTTGCCGGCACGCGCGAGGTAGGCCGCATTCACCAGGCCGTTGTGCCCCCCGCCGATGACGATGGCGTCGTAGCGATGGGTGGTCATGCGCGCTTCCGCTCCGGGTTGAAGAAGGGAAGCGGGCGCACATGCGCCTGGACCTTCTTTCGCTGGTGCTCGACGGTCACCTCCATCTGGAGGGAGGCGTTGGGCGTGGCGAACCGCGTCTCGAGGTGCGCAAGGGCGATGTAGCGCTTGAGGAGCGGCGACCAGCAGCTGCTCGACGCGTACCCCGCCTGTTTCCCCGAGTTGGCGTCGTAGATCGGGAGGCTCGCGCGCACGGCCTGCGTCGGCAGGCGCGGCGCCAGGCCATGGGCGGCGAAGGTGCCCTCGAGCGACGGCCAGTCCACCTCGAGGCCGACGAACTTCCACTCGGGCCCGCGCGCCGCCTCGGCGCGGATGGCCCGGTGGCCGTTGAAGTACTCCTTGCCTAACGACAGGCTCCACTCGAGGGAGAGCTCATGGGGCGTGGACTTCTGCCCCTCGATCATCGCGCGCCGGGCCGACGTGTAGTCCACGTCGAGCAGGAGCAACCCCGCCTCGATGCGCGCGATGTCGAGGGCGAGCATGCCCGCCGGCGCGATGCCATAGGGCCCCCCCTCGGCGACCAGCGCGTCCCAGACCGCCAGCGCGTCAGACCATGCCATCCAGACCTCGTAGCCAAGATCGCCGGTGTACCCCGTGCGCGTGATCGTGACCGGGACACCGCGGATCGTCGCGGTCGTCAGGCGGAAGAACTTGAGCGTCGCGAGGGACTGCTGCGACGCCTGCTCGAGGATGACGCGCGCATTGGGGCCCTGCAGTGCGAGCGCCGCGATGCGATCGCTCACATCCTCGATGTCGACCGTCAGCCCCCGTGCATTGTCGCCAAGCCAACGGTAGTTCGGGTCCGCGGCCGTCACGCGAAACAGGTCCTCGTCGAGCCGCGACACCGTGCCGTCGTCCAAGACCTTCCCGTCGCCATCACACCACGTGGTATACAGCACCTGGCCGACCTTCGAGTTCTCGACGTCGCGCGTCATCACGCGATCGAGCAGGCGCGCCGCGTCGGGGCCGTTCACGTGGTACTTGAACAGCGGCGATACGTCGATGAGCGCCGCGGAGTTGCGGATCGCCCAATACTCCCGATCGTGGGTGAGGTCGTAGGAACTCGCAGCGAGGTACCCGGCCCACCGACGCCAGTTCTGCCCTTCGCAGAGAGCCGACGTCCGCGGGTGAAAGGCGGTGGTTCGCAGCATCACTTCGTGTTGAACAGGAAGAAGTCGTAGGCGGCGCGCGCCACCTGCGCGATCACGCGCTCCTGCGCCGGCGCGTCCACCTGCGATTCCTTCACGAAGATCGACATGACCACGTGCCCCGCCCCGTCGGGAAGGCGCACGATGCCCACGTCGTTCGCCACACCGATCCCGAGCGAACCCGTCTTGTGCATGACCTCGATGCCGTTGGGCAGCAGGCCCTTGATGCGCGCAGCGCCCGTCTCGCAGCGGAGCATGATGTCGAGCAGCAGGTCCCTGCTTGGTTTCGAGAGCGCGTCCCCCGTCCAGATCTTCTGCAGCAAGCGCGCCATGCCCATGGGCGACGACATGTCGCGCGGATCCCTGTAGAACGCGGCGGCGGCGGCCTTTGACGCGTCCGGCGTGACCTGCCGCGCCTTCGCGCTGAAGCCGGCGAGCGTCCAGGACGATTCGGGCCCGAGGTCCGTGACGCCGATGGCGTCGGCGATGAGCTGGATCGTGGGCCGGTCGGCCGAGATCCCCGTCACGCCTAACGCGGCCAGCCGCTCGTTCACGGCGCGGCCCCCGCCGGCGGTGCGGAGCACGATGTCGGTCGCGCTGTTGTCGCTGATCAGGAGCATCAGTTCGGTCAGGTTGCGCAGCGAGAGGGCGACCCCGGGATCGTTGAACAGGTTCGACAGCGTCCCGCTCCCCGGGTGCAGGTCGGTCGGCTGGACCGTGATCATCGAGTCGAGGCGGATCTGGCCCCGGTCGACCCGGGTGAGAAGCTGGACGGCGATCGGCACCTTGACCGTCGACGCCATCGGGAACCCCTCGTCGCCATTGACGAAGAGCTCGCGCCCCGATTCGAGGTGGATGAGCCCAACCCCCACCTTCCCGCGGGCGGCGGTCGACAGGCGCTGGATCTCGGACCGGAGCCGCTCGAGGGCGGGGTCGCCGGATTGGGCAGAAAGCGGGGTCGGGTCGAGTGACAGCCCGACCGCCACCGTGAGGGTGACGAGCGCTCGGAAAAGACGCATGGGACGCCTGATTTGGGGAGCGTAAAGCTCTGGCACCGCGTCCCGTTCCGCCACCCGCTTGCGGTGGGGACAGACGTCGTTTCAGGTGCTCCCGCGCTTCAGCCCGCCGGGCCGAGGGGCACTACGCTCCCCCCGATCACGCGCCACGTCTCACCGTATCGTTTCCAGACCCGCAGGTAGCGAAATCGCCCTGTGGCCCGCTGCCCCATGTACTCCCCGTCGAGCTGCACGGTCACGGCGACGATGACGTCATCGTCGATCGCACTCAGGGTGTAGTCACTCGGCTCCACGAGGGCAAGGCGGACGCCCCCGGACCGATAGTTGGCGAGGTCCATCGCCTTGGTCGCCGTCTCGCCGGTCGGCCCGTTGAACAGCAGGTCGTCGTGGAGCAGGGCGTCGAGCGCGTCGACGTCGCTCGCCTTCATCGCCGCGATCAACTGCGCCTCGGAGGCGAGAATCTGTTGCTTGCGGACGGAATCCATCGGCGTGACGTGAGGAATCGTGTAAATCGCGAGACGTCAGGTGGCGCGCGCAGCGGCAGGGCCGGGACGCGTCCACGACGCTTCAACCGCCGGAACTGACTCGCCCTCAGGAGTGTGACAGTTCATCGTTATGGCGATCCGCGCGGCAGCGACGTCGAGGTCGATGGTCCAACCCCAGTCGGGTCCCGGGGGCGCCGGGAAGGTGCCGCGCAGCTCAATGCGCCCCTCAGACGGAGCAGACCCGGTGCAGGAGAAGATCGTTTTTCCCTGATGCCACGTGTCGACCCAGGCCCCGGTCACCAGTTCGCCATCGCCACCGATGAGCAGCTCCCCCTCCTGCGGCTTCCCCTGGCACGACCAGATGTAGGCGAGCCGGTGGAAGCGACCACCGAGTACGGACTCGACACGGATGGTGGACTCGGTGGTCTCGGGCTGGCCGGTGTTCGGATTGTGCAGGGTGTTCGTTCCGGTCCACTGGCCCGAGGCGGCTGACAACGAGTCGAGGGAGGGCATTGTCGCGGGAGGAAGGTGCGAAGGTGAGGAAGTGAACCTACGGCTCCGCCATGCCCGCCGCACGTGCTGGCGCGGTCGGCCGCCGAGCCCGGCAGAGATGGGGATTCGGGGATATGTTCTCGGCCATGGACCCCGCCCGCTGGGACCGAATCCAGTCCCTTTTCCATGAAGCCGCGGAGATGCCCCCCGAGGCGCAACTGCCGTGGTTGTCGGACGCCTGCGCGGGCGACCCTTCGCTCGTCGCGGACGTCATCGCGATGCTCGACGCCGACAAGGCGGGCAACTCGCTGCTCGACCGCGGCCTCGACCAGGCGGCGGCGGCCGTCCTTTCCCTGCCGCAGCTCAACACTCGCGACCCGGCGGACTTCCATCCGTACAGGCTCCTCGCCCCGCTCGGCGAGGGAGGGATGGGCGTCGTCTTCCTGGCCGAGCGGGACGACCTTGGCATGAAGGTCGCCATCAAGGTGCTGCGCGACGCGTGGCTGTCGCCGTCGCGGCGCGAGCGATTCGCCACCGAACAGCGGACGCTCGCGAAGCTGAGCCATCCCGGCATCGCGCGGCTCTTCGATGCGCACACGCTCCCCGATGGCACGCCGTGGTTCGTCATGGAGTACGTGGACGGCGTGCCGCTCACCGAGTACTGCACCGCCCAGGCCTGCACGATCGAGCAGCGACTGGGCCTCTTCCGCGCGGTCTGTAACGCGGTGTCGTATGCGCACGACCACGGCATCGTGCATCGCGACCTCAAGCCGTCGAACATTCTGGTGAAGGCCGACGGGAGCGTGCGCCTCCTCGACTTCGGCATCGCCAAGCACCTGGATCCCGGGACGCAGCGCGCGAACACGACGATCCCGCTGCTCACGCCGGCGTACGCGTCGCCGGAGCAGCTGCGCGGTGAGGGGGCGCGCGTCACCTCCGACGTCTACTCGCTGGGCGTGGTCCTGTACGAGCTGCTCGCGGGGCGCCTGCCCGTGGTGTGGGACGATCCCCGGTTGGCCGGGCAGGTACCGGCCCGCGCCATCACCAAACCGTCGGCAGCAGCCAGGGCGCGGGCGCAGCCTGCCGCCGGGCGAACCCCCGATCCGTCTACGCCCTGGTCCGCGCTTGACCGCGTCTGCCTGACGGCGATGCACGAGGACCCCCTGCGTCGCTACCCGGACGTGGCCGCGCTCAGCCGCGACATTGATCACCTGCTCTCGCACGAAGCGCTCGAGCGGCGCCCCATGGACTCGTTCGGGGCATGGGGGCGGCGGCGGTGGCGGCCGATCGCAGCGACCACGGCCGTCCTTGCGGCCGCGGGCATCGTTGCCGTGCTGTTCAATCCCACGACCGCGTCGAGCAACACGCCGCCGCGCACCGCGACCGGCCGCACCGTTGCCGTGATGCCGTTCCGTAACGTCGCCGGGGATTCGACGCTCGCCTACCTCGCGCAGTCCGTGCCGGAAGAAGTCGCGACGACGCTCGGGCTGCGACGCGGCCTGACCGTTCGCCCTTTCGCCGGCACGAGCCAGTACGCGGACACGTCCCTCGACCTCGTGCAGGTCGGGCGGAACATCGGCGTGAACACCGTGGTGATGGGGAGCTTCGAGCCCTCCGGACGGGACGTGGCCATCACCATGCAGGCGGTGGACGTCCCCAGTGCGGCCGTGTTATGGAAGGAGCGCCTCACGGTGAGCCCGGCCAACTTCATCGCGCTCCAGTCCCGCGTGTCGACGGGGGCGTCGGATGGACTCGCCGCCACGTTAGGCGCCACCGCGAATGCGTCGAGCCGCGTGCCCAGGCCCCAGAGCGAGGAGGCCTACCAGCTGTACCTGCGCAGCTTCGGCAGTCGGCTCGATCCGGGCGCCCGCAACGACTCGGCGATCGCGATGCTCGAACGGGCGCTCGTCCTCGATTCCGCCTACGCGCCGGCGTGGTTCTCCCTGTCCAAGCGCTACTACGTCGTCGGCCGGTACGACACGGGCGACACCGCCTTCGTCCGCAGGGCGTTCGCCGCGAACGCGCGCGCCTTGCAACTCGACCCGGAGTTCATCCTGGCCGGCGCGGGGATGGTGAACGCGGCGATCGAGAACGGCCAGCTTGCCGAAGCGTACGCGCGAGCGCGTGAGCTGATCCGCCGTCGCCCGGACGTGCCGCAGGTCCACTTTGCGTTGAGCTACCTGCTGCGCTTTGCCGGCCTGCTCGACGAATCGGCCCGCGAATGCGGCATGGCCATGTCGATCGACGCACTCAACCAGCAATGGCGCTCGTGCGCGGTGGTGTCGATCCTCCGTGGGGACGCCGACGGCACGGCCGCATTTCTCGGGCTCGACCCCGGCAGCGAGTTCTCCAAGGCGCTCACGATTCACCTGCTCGTCAGGAGCGGCAAGGTGAGCGAGGCGATTGCACTCGGTGCCCCGGCGATCCCGCAATGGAAGAGCTACGAGTTGCTGCTCGCCTGCGCCGCGAAGCGACCGAAGGCCACGCTCGATTCCCTGGCGTCCCTGGTCCGGGAGAATGAACCCGAGACGAACTATTTCGCCGCCTCACACTTCGCGTGGTGCGGACGCACGACCGAGGCGCTCAACCTGCTCGATCGGGCGATTCGCGGCGGCTATTGCTCGTGGCCAGTGATCGACACTGATCCGTACCTTGCGAGCATTCGCTCGCGTCCCGAGTTCGCGGCGCTCCGCACCAGGGCTGCCGCATGCCAGAAGGCGT
>JACMLI010000452.1 GCA_014379705.1 Gemmatimonadaceae bacterium | reverse complement strand
GCAGGCCGTGCGCGCCGTCGCGGCCCCTGCGCCGAGGCCGCCCGCCGAGGGCCCGCGGAAGCGCATCCCGCTGACCACGCTCGTCATGAACGTGACGAGCAAGTGCAACCTGAGCTGCAAGTACTGCTACGAATACGGCGAGGACAAGATCGTCGAGGCGTCGACGAAACCCCGCTACATGAGCGAGGACACGGCGCGCGAAAGCGTCGACTTCATGTTCGCCGAGTCGGGCGCCCAGCCGCATGTACACCTCACGTTCTTCGGCGGCGAGACCCTGCTCAACTTCAAGGTCCTCAAGTACGCGCTCTCCTATGCGCAGAAGCGGGCGGTGGAACTCGGAAAGACGGTCGATGCCTCATTGACGACCAACGCCACGCTCCTCAAGGACGAGATCATCGACTGGATGGTCGAGAACGACGTCGGCGTCACCGTGTCGATGGATGGAGCGCGGGAGCAACAGGACGCATTGCGCGTCTTCTCCAACGGCGCCGGCAGTTACGACGTCATCATCCCGAAAGTGAAGGAATTGCTCCGTCGCCACAATCGCCGGCCGATCGGCGCGCGCGTGACACTCACCAGGAACAACCTCGACGTGACGGGGATCTACCGGCACCTCAAGGAGGAAGTCGGGTTCTGGGAAGTCGGCTTCGCCCCCGTGACCACCTCGTGGCAGCGCGACTACGCGATCCAGGCCGATGGCTTCGAGTACATGCTCGAGCAGTTCCAGCTCCTGGCGAAGGAGTTTCTCGCCACGTCGCTCACCGGCCGGCACCACGGTTTCTCCAACGTGCGCGACACGCTTGACGAGATCCACAAGGGCGTCGCCAAGGCGTACCCGTGTGGCGCCGGGCTTGGATTGTTAGGCGTGGCGACCGACGGGGACGTGGGGCTCTGCCATCGATTCGCCGGCTCCGACAAGCACAAGCTCGGGACCGTGCGTGACGGCGTCGACCACGCGATGCAGGACGACTACCTGCGCCGCCACCACATCGACAACAAGACCGACTGCCACACCTGCTGGGCGCGTTCGCTCTGCGCGGGGGGGTGCTACCACGAGGCCCACACGCGATACGGCGACACCGCGGCGCCCAACCTGCACTACTGCGAATGGATCCGTCGCTGGAGCGCCACCTGCCTGGAGGTCTATGCGACCCTGGCGGCACGCCGGCCGGAGTTCCTGCGGCAGTTCGAATCCTGACGCGAGGCACGCATGCGCCACCTCAAGCCCGTCAATCGCAAGGCACGCACCATCGAGTCGCTGGCTGCACCCGTCGCCGCGGCAGGCACCGCGGCGGTTGGCGGTGCCGGTCCATCAGACGTGCACGATGCAACGGACGTGGTCGCCCTCCAGGGCACGCAGGGGCCGCGCGTGCCCGAGGGGCCGCACATCCCGTTAGGCTGTTCGTTCGTCTTCGCGCCGGGCTGGGAAGTCGACAGCACCGGCTCCACGGCGGGGCTCTGCCAACCGGTGGAGCGCGACCTCTACGACTGCTACGTGACCTGCTTCTGGCCGATCCACGTGCCGGACCTGTACAACCACGCCCCGGACTGGACCGCGAAGTGCGCCGCCGCGCAGCAGGACTGGCGCAAGATCGACCTCATCTTCCCATGAGTCGCTGCTGGAAGTTCGGGTTCACGGCAGCACTCCTTGTGGTCCTGACCGCACGGGCGGGCGCACAGGGCCCGCCCGCGACCACCGGCGGCAACGGGACCATCTACTACGGGACCTACGACAAGAAGATCCTCGTCATCGACGAGGCGTCGATGAACGTCCGGGACTCGATGCGCGTCTCGGTCGGCATCCCGATCGGCCTCACGCTCTCGGCCGACCGGAAGAAGATGTACGCCATCGAACCGGCCTTCGAGTTCGTCGAGGTCTTCGACCTCGCAACGCGCAAGGCCACGGGGCAGTTCTCGCTGTCCAACGATTCGGTGCGTGTTCGCATCACGAACTTCAATGTGGACCCGCGCGATCGCTTTGCCGTGCTCCTCGTGAAGACGGCGCAGCGCAAGTCCGACCGGTGGGAGATCGGCAAGCCGACGCTCCTCAAGTACGACCTGACGACGAAGGCGGTGACCGACACCATCAAGTGGCCCAACGGCGAGGAGCGCGAGTTCGCGCAGATCATCTTCTCTCCCGATGGCGCGCTGATGTACTTCTTCACCGCCGAGGACATCCTGATCTACGACTCGGCGACGCTCAAGCAGGTGGACCGCTGGGACCTGCAGCGCTCGGTGGACGACGGCCTCGGCACGCTCAACTTCGGCTTCCCCGAGAGCCTGTACGAGGAGCCGGGCTTCTACACAGGCCTGTTCCGCTCGACGGACCTGATCAACCGCCGGACCCTCATGGGCGTGGCCCGCGTGGACCTCACGAAGCGGGCCGTCGAGTTCTACTCGTTAGGGCCCAGCGAGCCGGTGGGATTCGCCCTCGCCCCCGGCCGGCAACGCGGGTATGGCCTGCGGCAGCAGGTCGGCAACTACCAGTTCTGGACGTTCGACCTCCAGGGTCGGCGCGTCGGCCAGCGCGTGGAGTTCGAGGGACGCCCCCGCATGGGGCTCACGGTGAGCACCAATGGGCGCGTCCTCTACATCCATACGGCCGGGCCGACGATCGACATGTTCGATGCGCAGACCCTGCAGAAGATCCGCACGGTGGAATACCGCGCCGACATGACGGACGTGATTGTCGTTCCATAAGTCCGTCGCTCCGGCGAAGGCCGGAGCCCCGTGTCGTTTCGGTCTCCCGAGCGTAGCTCACGCGTGCTGATGTCGGACTCCCGCCCGCTCGCGTTCCTCGATTCACGATTCACGAAGTACGTCCGCCCCTACGCCGGGCGGCTCGTCCCGGTCGTGCTGCTGTCCCTCGTTGGCACGGCGCTCTCCCTCGTCCAGCCCTTCCTCAGCAAGGTCCTCGTCGACCGCGCCCTGATCGGGCGCGACCTCGGTGCGCTCTTCTGGGTCGTCGGTGGGTTCCTCGGCCTGACCGCGGCATCCCTCGCGGTGAACGTGTTCAGCGGGTTGCGCTACACCCGCGTGTCGGCCGAGATCCTGTTCGACATGCGGCTCGACGTCTTCCGGCACCTGCAGCGCCTGTCCCCGCGCTACTTCGCCGCGACGCCGATCGGGCAGATCGCGTCGCGCATCAACAGCGACATCGCCGAAATCCAGCGGGTCTCCGCCGAAGTGGCGCTCGCGTGGATCGGGCAGGTCGTGTACCTGGCCGGGAGCGTGGTGATGCTGGTGCTCCTCGACGCGCGGCTTTTCCTCGTTGGACTACTCGCCCTGCCCGCCGCGATCTGGGCCCTGGTGCGCTATCGCCGGAGCCTGGAGGGGTCGGTGGCGCTCGTTCGCGACCGCAGCGCCGGGGTGGGCACCTTCCTCATCGAGGCCCTGCAGGGCATGAAGCTGCTGGTGGCGCACAACGCGCAGCGCCGCAGCGAAGACGAGTTCCGCCAGCGCAACGAGGGCTTCATCCAGGCGCTGATGACCATGCGGCGCCAGACGTACCTGTCGGGAGGCCTGCCCGGCGTGCTCCTCGCCGTGGGGAGCTCGGCCGTCTTCCTGTATGGCGGATGGCGCGTGATCGCCGGCGAGATCACGATGGGGACGCTCGTCGCCTTTGCGGCCTACCAGATGCGGTTGCTCATGCCGGTGCAGGGGCTGATGGGGATCTACGCGAGCATTGCATCCGCGCGCGTGTCCCTCCAGCGGGTGAACGAGATCCTCGAGACGCACATCGACGTGAGCGACGCCCCCGGGTCGGTGGCGCCACCGCGGGGCGCGGGCGCGATCGACCTCGAGAACGTGCACTATTTCTTCGATCGCGGGATCCTCCTCGACGGCGTGACCGTGCAGGTCGCGCCGCGCTCGTGCGTCGCGATCATCGGGGCGAGCGGGGGAGGGAAATCCACCATCGCCGACCTCCTCGTCAGGCAGGCCGATCCGCGCGTGGGCACGGTGCGCCTCGACGGGGTGGACCTGAAGGCGCTCCCCCTTGCCTTCGTCCGGCAGGAGATCCTCGCCGTGGAGACCGACCCCTTCGTCTTTCACGCGTCGCTCGCGATGAACCTGCGCATCGCCGCGCCCGACGCGACGGACGCCGAGCTGCACGAGGCGTTACAGGCGGCCAGCCTCGGCGAGTGGGTCGCGGCGACGCCGACAGGCCTCGAGACCGTGCTGGGTGAACGCGGCCGGGCCATGTCGTCGGGTGAGCGCCAGCGCCTTGCACTCGCGCGCGCCTGGCTCGCCAATCCGCGCGTGCTGATCCTCGACGAAGCCACCAGTGCACTCGACGCGTCCACGGAAGCGGCCGTCTTCGGCGCGATGCGCGGCTGGTTGCGCGAGCGCACCGTCGTGCTCATCACGCATCGTCCGCAGGTCGCGGGGCTCGCCGATCGCGCGATCGTGCTCGAGGGCGGACGCATCGTCGACGATGGCGTTCCGGCGGTGCTCGCCTCGAGCGACGGTCCATTTGCCCGCCTGTTCGCCGGGACTGCAACGGTCGCGATCCCATGAGCGGCACGTACCACGCGTATCGCCCCGGCGCCGTCGACGGCGCTGGGCTTCGTATCGCGATCGTCGACAGCGGCATCGCGCCCGGCCATCCGCATGTGGGCAGCGTGGAAGGGGGCGTCTCGCTCGTTGGGGAGAACCGTGACGACACCTCCGACCGCCTCGGTCACGGCACCGCCGTCGCTGCCGCGGTGCGGGAGAAGCTCCCGGCAGCGACCCTCGTGCCGATCCGCGTCCTCGATGCCCAGCTTGCCACGAGCGCCCGGATCCTGGCCGAGGCGATCACGTGGGCCGTGAACGATGGCGCGCGGCTGATCAATCTCAGCCTTGGCACGACGAACGCGGTCCACATGCCCCTGTTCGAGAGCGCTCTCGCGCTGGCGCGCGAGCGTGGCGCCCTGGTCGTGTCTGCGTCAGGCGACGGTCTGGTATGCTGGTATCCGGGCTCGCTCCCCGGGGTCGTGGGCGTAACCGCCGACGCCGATTGCCCGCGCTTTGCGATTGCCGTTCGGCAGGGAGCGTTAGGCCCCGGACTCGCGGCATCCCCGTGGCCCCGCCCGATCCCGGGCGTGGTCACGGAGCGCAACCTCTCCGGCGTCTCGTTCGCCGTTGCCAACGCCACCGGCCTGCTGGGCCGCCTGCTCGCAACTCGCCCTGACCTGCAGGACGCCGCGGCAGTCTTGCACGCGATCCAGGGAGCCTCGACCGACGGCCCACCATTCATCAGGGAAGACGCCCGGAGCGGCTAGCTCCTGCGAAGCGGGGGCCCAGTGTCGTCGTCCTGGTTATCTTGCCCGAGACCGGTCGCTGTCCGTCAGCAGTCACCCGTCCATCCCGTCCACCCGTCCATCCCGTCCCCCCGGCCATGCCCCATCCCGACGTTATGGAGAAGCTCGTGTCGCTGTGCAAGCGACGCGGTTTCATCTTCCAGTCCTCCGAGATCTACGGAGGCGCGGGGTCGGTCTGGGACTATGGCCCCCTGGGCGTGGAACTCAAGAAGAACGTGAAGGACCGCTGGTGGCACGCCATGGTCCGCGCGCGCGACGACATCGAGGGGCTCGACGCCGCGATCCTGATGCATCCGCGTGTTTGGGAAGCGTCGGGCCACGTCGCCGGTTTCACCGACCCGATGGTCGACTGCAAGGCCTGCAAGGCGCGCTTCCGCGCCGACCAGCTCGACACGGCGCAGTGCCCACGCAAGCCCAGCAAGCACCCCGGCGAGCATGCCGACTGCGAGCTCACCGAGCCGCGCCTGTTCAACCTGATGTTCAAGACGCACATCGGTCCCCTCGAGGACACGGCGAGCGTTGCGTACCTGCGCCCGGAAACGGCGCAGGGCATCTACGTGAACTTCCTGAACGTGCAGCAGGCGTCGCGCCAGAAGATCCCGTTCGGCATCGCCCAGATCGGCAAGGCGTTCCGCAACGAGATCACGCCAGGCAACTTCATCTTCCGGACGCGCGAGTTCGAGCAGATGGAGATGCAGTTCTTCGTTGATCCGCAGGGCGACCACATGGCCGCATTCGAGTTCTGGAAGACGCAGCGCATGGAGTGGCACCGCGGCCTGGGGCTCGCCGAGGACCGGTTGCTCTTTCACCAGCACACGGAGAAGGAACTCGCGCATTACGCCCGCGCCGCGTTCGACATCCAATTCGACTTCGGCGGCACCCTTGGCTTCCAGGAGATCGAGGGCGTCCACCATCGCGGCGACTTCGACCTTGGCCGGCATCAGGAATACTCATCCAAGCGACTGGAATACGTCGACCAGGTCTCGAACCGTCGCTACCTGCCGTACGTGATCGAGACATCGGTGGGCGCCGATCGCACGACCCTCGCGCTGCTCGTGAACGCGTACCGCGAGGAAGAAGTCCCCGGGGAAACCGAAGGTCGCGTCGTGCTCGGCTTCGACGCAAAGCTCGCACCGGTCAAGGCCGGCATCTTCCCGCTGGTGAAAAAGGACGGCATGCCGGAGTTCGCCCAGGCGCTGGCGAAGGACCTCCGGGCGCGCTTCCCGGTGTTCTACGACGAAAGCGGAGCCATCGGCCGTCGCTATCGCCGCCAGGACGAGATCGGCACACCGTTCTGCATCACCGTCGACGGGCAGACGATGGCGGACCAGACAGTGACGGTGCGCGATCGTGACACGCTGCTGCAGGAGCGGAT
>JACMLI010000451.1 GCA_014379705.1 Gemmatimonadaceae bacterium | reverse complement strand
GCCGCCACCGCAGCGGCTTGCAATGCCGCGAACTCTGCGATGCTCGCGTCATAGACAGCGTCCCACTCCAACCTGAGCGCCCGAAGGACGCAGGAGATAGCCGCAAGAACCAAGGTGCCACTCGCGAGGCGCGTGGTGCCTAACGCGACGCGGTACGTCGCGGAGTCCGACCCCGAGGTGCGGGCCACGACGGAGCCGTTCGGCGTCCAGCGCGCCGGGCGAGCCTCGGCCTGCACGACGGCGTGGTTCGCAGGCACGGCGAGCACGGGCGCCAGGACCGTAACGCCCACGCCACCAACGGTGATGGGTGCATTCCACGACGTGGCCTGTCCATCCGTGACGATCACGACCTGCTGCGCGCCGAGTCCCGCGCCGGAGACGAGACCCGCAGCGCGCGTCACCGCCGTGGCAAGGTCACCGCGGCCGGCGATCGCGTCGGTCTTTTCGATCGCCTCGAGGACCGTCTCGCGGCTGCCGCCCACGACTTCGCCATTCGCGGTCACGAGCCACAACCGGTCGGAGCTCGTTGCCGCCTCTGCGGCCTCCTTCGCCGACGCGCGCAGCGTGGCGAGTAACGGCTGACCGTTCACGACGGCACTCGTGCTGAGCGAGTTGTCGAGCACGATGGCCATCGCCGTGGGCACGTGTCCGGCGCCGAAGAACGCGCCAAGGGGGCGTGCCGCAGCCAGCGCGAGCGCGACGATCGCGAGGATCCGCAACACCATCAACAACATGTTGCGCATGCGGATCTGCCGGATGTTCTCCCGCTCGGCGCGTGCGAGGTACTGCACGGCGGGGAAGTCGACCTTGGCGTGTATCCGCCGCCGCATGAGGTGGAGGACCAGCGGGACGGCGGCCCCGACACCAAGCAGCAGGAACAGTGGCTGGAGAAAACTCACGGGAGGCGTTGGCGGGCGGCGAACGCCTTGCGAAGGGGCACGCCAAAGGGTTCATCCGTGAACACGACTTCGTACGAAATCCCGAGCTGCATCAGGCGATCGCGCCATTCCTGGATGGCGTGATCCACCGTGCGCCGATACGCGTCGCGCACTTCGGATGCGGTGGCCGAGACCTGCAGCGGACTCTCGGTGTCGACGTAGATGGCCTCGTTGGCCACGTTGAGCTCCCGCTCGGAGCGATCCATCACGTGCAGCACCGTGACGTCGTGGCCACCGGCGCGGACGGCCTTGAGGCCCGAGAGCGTGTCTTCGGGATCGACGAGGAGGTCGCTGACCAGAATCACGATCCCCGGGCGGCTGACCATGCGGCCGGCGTGCATGAGGGCCGACCCCATCTTCGAATCGCCCCCGGAGCCCGGCTCCTCGAGGGCAGCGATGATGCGACGCCAGTGCACCGTGCGGGCCTTCGGCGGGATCACGCTGCGCAACTGATCGTCATACCGGACCAGTCCGACGGCATCCTTCTGCCGAAGCAGGAGCAGGGAGACGGAGGCCACGATCTGCTCGGCGTATTCGAGCTTGGTGAGGCCACCCACCGTGGTTCCCTTCCAATCCATGGACTTGCTGACGTCCAGGACCATGGCAGCACGGAGATTGGTCTCCTCCTCGAACTGCTTGATCATCCACTTGTCCGCCCGGGCGACGACCTTCCAGTCGATGTAGCGCAGGTCGTCGCCTGGCTGGTACCCGCGATACTCCGCGAATTCGACCGAGAAACCTTTCCGGGGTGAACGGTGTAGCCCCTGCAAAAATCCCTCTACGACCCAGCGCGCCACGATCTCCATGCGGCCGAGGGAGGCCACCTGGGAGGGGTCGAGCAGGTCGGCGCGGGAGGGGCGAGTGGTTTCCATGGGCGGGGGCGGAAGCTAGGGACGGGGCGTGGCAGGTGGTAGGTGGAAGGGACGGCAGGTCGCGAGGAACGGGCCGGGCGAAAGTAACGCTGGCGGGTTCATGGCAGTCCCGTAGGTTGTAAGGGTGGTCGAGGGGCGGTGGGCCCCGTGACGCGCACAAGCTCGCACAGAGCGGAGGGTCGAATGATCCGATTTGTACGTCCGGCACTTGGGTTGGCGGTCCTGATGGCCACAGCGCTTCCGGCGCAGAACACGGTCCGCTGGAACGACCTGATGGCGTCCCTCGATGAAGTCAGCGACGAACCACCCGCGGTCCGCGTCTGGCTCGACCAGCGCATCTATCGGTACGGGGAGCCCGTGCGAATCGGCTATCGCGTGGAGGAAGACGCCTTCGTCGTCGTGGGACGCGTCGACTTCGACGGCAACCTGACCGTCCTTTATCCAAGCGGAAAGAATCGCGTCACCAGCGTTTCCGGTGGCACGGACAACTGGGTCCGCAGCGCCCGCATGGGCACGCGCGCGGCGTTCGTGGCGAACGGGCGCGCGGGCTCCACTGGCTATGTGTTCGCGATCGCGTCCCGCGCTCCGCTCGATGTGTCGCGGCTCTCCCAGCGTGACTTCTCGGCGTGGGTGACCGGAGTGAACGTCGGCCAGCCCATGACCCGGTACATCGGCGATCCGTACCGCGTGATCCAGCGTTTCGCCCGTCTGGTGCTGTACAACCCGAACGCCGAATGGGACTACGACATGGAGTTCTACTCCGTCGACCAGCCCATGTATGTCTCCAGCGCCTACACGGGCTACGGTGCCAACTGCGGCTACGGCAGCGGTCTGTATGCGCCGGGCGGCTGGAACGTCAACGGTAACAGCCTGCTGGACGACGGCTACGGCTTCTCATCCGGGTACGGTCAAGGCGTATGTGGCAATTACCGCTACATGTCGTGCTACAACGCGTTCTGGGCCTACGGGAGCTTCCTGCCGGTGTTCTGCGGGAATGGCAATGGCGGTCAGGTCGTGACGGGGCCACCGCCTCCTCCGGTCCGTCCGGACACGGGCGATAGCGCCACCGTGAATCCCTGGGTTCCAGATAGCGTCACGCGGCCGAACGTCGACAAGGCGCCCAATGGCGCGGTGAATGGCCCGCACGTGATGACCGTCGACGGGTCGCGACCGAACCCGGTGAATGGCTGGCGCGCCGAGGACGACCTCTCCTTCTCGATCCCGGCCCGCGCCCTGCGCGGCAACCGGACGCGTGATCGGGATGGGTCGACCGACATCAGCCGTTCGCCGGGAAGCACCGGCAGCAGCGGTCCAATGCCGATGCCAGTCCGCCCGACACCAGAAGTGGGCAATACGCAGCCGCAGATCGATTGGGTCCGTCCGCCGCGTTCGCTCGAACCGAACTCACGTGGCGAAAGCGATCGCATGCCGTCGCGCCCTGGGAGCCGTCGCGACCAGGCAGAGGATCGCGGCAACGGTCGTGGCGGCGGCGCGATGCCCGACTGGAATCCTCCACCGCGCGCGTCCAGCCCGATCTTCGATCGGGAGCCGTCTCGTGGCAACTCGTCGGGCTTCACCAACCCACCACCGTCGCGCGACTTCAATCCGGGCAGCGGTGGCGGTGGCTTCAATCCGCCAGGCGGGCTGGACTCGCGGCCACCGAGCCCACCCGGGATAGAGAGCCGGCCGAGCCCGAGCATCCAGCAATCGTCTCCGCCGCCGTCTCCGCCGCCGCCGGCACCTGCGGCGTCGTCGAGCGGTGCCAAGTCCGCCGATCCGCCGGAGAAGAAGCCGAACTAGCAGGGCAACCGGTCGAAAGGACGAAAATGCAGCTCTGGGGGTCCCGCGATGATATCGAGGGACCCCTTTGGCTAGATTGTGAGGCTTGGCCAAGCCAGTGCGGACCGGAGATCCTCGGTCATGCGCGCCCGGCCGGCTGACAGCAACCCTGGACCTGCCCGCGTGCCGTGAAGCTCGATCTCATCCGGAATTTCTGCATCATCGCCCACATCGATCACGGCAAGTCCACGCTGGCGGACCGGCTGATCGAGGCGACAGGCACGATCGAGAAGCGCGAAATGAAGGCGCAGGTGCTCGACACGCTCGACCTCGAGCGTGAGCGGGGCATCACGATCAAGCTGAACGCGGTGCGGATGAACTACACCGCGCCCGACGGTGGCAAGTACGAGCTCAACCTGATCGACACGCCGGGGCACGTCGACTTCACATACGAGGTCTCGCGCTCCCTCGCTGCATGCGAGGGCGCGATCCTCGTGGTGGATGCGTCGCAGGGGATCCAGGCACAGACCCTGTCCAATCTCTTCCTGGCGCTGGATGCAGGCCTCGAGATCATCCCGGTCCTGAACAAGATCGACCTTCCCGGCGCCGAGCCTGATCGGCGGAAGCAGGAAGTGCACGACCTCATTGGCGCCGACCCGGACGACATCCTCCTGGTCTCCGCGAAGGAAGGTCTTGGCATTCCCGCGCTCCTGGAAGCCATCGTGAAGCGCGTTCCACCTCCGCGCGGCCTGCCCGATGCGCCGTTGCGCGCCCTGATCTTCGATTCGTACTACGATCGCTATCGGGGCGCGATTCCGAGCGTTCGTGTGGTGGACGGATCCGTGCGTCCCGGCATGAAGATCACCTTCGGCGCGAACGACGCCGTATACGACGTGAGTGAAGTCGGGTACCTGCAGCTGCGTCAGGCCAAGGCCGAGGAACTCACTGCGGGCGAGGTCGGGTACGTGCTGGCGAACGTGCGATCGGTGCAGGAGACCCGCGCGGGCGACACCATCTTCGACGCCACGAACAAGGCGGCGGAGCCCCTGCCGGGCTACAAGGACGTGCATTCGATGGTGTTCGCGGGCATTTATCCGACGGACACGTCGCAATACGAGCAGCTGCGGGACGCGCTCTCGAAGCTTCAGCTGAATGACGCCTCGCTCAAGTACGAACCCGAGACGTCGACCGCCCTCGGCTTCGGCTTCCGTTGCGGATTCCTGGGGCTGCTGCACATGGAGATCGTGCAGGAGCGGCTCGAGCGCGAGTTCAACCTCGACCTCGTGACGACGGTCCCGAATGTGGAGTACCACGTGTACATGCCGGGCGCCGCGGAGCTGCTCCTGATCGAGAACCCGAGCAAGCTCCCGCCGCCGGGGGACATCGAGCGGATCGACGAGCCCTTCGTGAAGGCCCGCATCGTGACGCCGACGGACTACATCGGGCCGATCATGACGTTAGGCACGGAGCGGCGCGGGGTGTACAACGGGATGAAGTACATCGACACGACGCGCGTGGAGTTCGAGTGGGAGTTCCCGCTCGCCGAGATCATCCTCGACTTCTACGATCGGCTGAAGACGATCAGCCGAGGGTACGCGTCGCTGGATTACGAGATGGCGGACTACCGTCCGAGCCCGCTCGTCAAGCTCGACATGCTGATCAATGGCGACGCGGTCGACGCCTTCTCGGTGATCATCCACCGCGACAAGGCGTACGAGTGGGGGCGCAAGGTGGCGGACAAGCTCAAGGAACTGATTCCCCGGCAGCTGTTCGAGGTGGTGATCCAGGCGGCGATCGGCAACAAGATCATCGCCCGCACGACGGTCAAGGCGCTGAGAAAGGATGTGCTCGCGAAGTGCTACGGCGGCGACATCAGCCGGAAGCGCAAGCTCCTCGAGAAGCAGAAGGAAGGCAAGAAGCGGATGAAGAGCGTGGGGTCGGTCGAGATACCGCAGGAGGCGTTTCTCGCGGTGTTGCAGGTCGATTAGTCACGGGTGGACGGGCGGCTTCGGACGAGATGGACGAGTGGACGAGATAGACGAGGTGGACGAACGACATTCGAAAGAAGGGGCCCGAGCGCTGCGCGCGTCGGGGCCCCTTCTTTTTTTGCGTCATGGACGCCCGGTCGCAAGTTGAGTCTGCCCGGACAAGCGAGCGGCAGCGAGTGTAGATCCGGGACATCGGGATACGCGTTTCAGGGCCGGTTCGCGACGCGCGCGACCAGCAGGTGTCAGCGTCGACAGGAATTCGTCGCCGCACACTGCGGGCCTGGGCAGCAGCGCTCGTGAGCCTCGTCCCCGGACTTCTGGCTCTGCCCAAGCTCCCCGTGCCCCGCGTCGTGGGTCGACGCGAGCGCTGCAGGAGCAGTAGATCGTTGCGCCGAGCTTGCGAAGGAACACGGGGCAGGCGAACGGGAGGGCCAACCGACTGTGTATGATTCGCCGTCGCGGTCCTATCGGAGTGGGTCAACCGACCCGGGGGCCCGGTTGATCGTGCCCAACTGCTGACAACGTCTTGCCGATGACGCCTTTGGGCGTCCGATTGCGCAGCTTCAAGACCACCCTCTTTCCTTGCCCGCTTCCCTCATCATCCAGACTTCGTTCCTTGGCGACGCGGTGCTGACCACGCCCCTCGTGGCCGAGTTGGCCGCGCGTGGTCCGGTGACGCTTGTGGTGACGAAGGCGGCCGCGCCTCTCTTCGCCAACCACCCCGGCGTGAGCCGCCTCGTCGTATATGACAAGCGCGGCGCGGACGCGGGAGTGTCGGGCTTCACGCGGATGACCCGCGAGCTTCGCGCCCCCGACACCGATGCCGTCGCCTACCTCGCCCAGGGCTCGCACCGGAGCGGAGCGCTGTCACGAGCCGCAGGCTACAAGGAACGCGTCGGCTTTGCGACCTCCGCGGGGCGGCTGTGGTACACGAACATCGTGGACGTCACGCCCGGTATGCATCACGCAGAGCGCCTGTGGCGACTTGCCGGAAGCGACCTGACGCCTTCAACCACGCATTTGCGCCCGCGTCTTTTCCCCAGTGTGGCCGACGAGGCGCTCGTCGACGCGCTGCTGCGGGAGAACGATGCGACTGGTGAACCATTGATCGCACTTGCTCCGGGCAGCGTGTGGACGACCAAGCAGTGGCCGTATTACGCCCAACTTGCCCGCGACGTCGCAGCACTCGGACGCATCGTGATCGTCGGCGGGCCCGCCGACGCAGCGCTCGCGCGCGAAATCTCCAGCGAGATCATGGGCGGCGCGATCGACG
>JACMLI010000450.1 GCA_014379705.1 Gemmatimonadaceae bacterium | reverse complement strand
CGGCATCGAGTCGCACCTCGCCGACGCGGGCTATCGCTACACGTTCGTCGATGCCCACATGGTCGGCGCAGGGGCTCCGGCGGGCGTGTACGGCACCTTGTTCGGCGGGGAAGCCGAACGCGCGATCCTGCCGGAACCCGACCGTGGTGTGGGCGACCTATCGCCGTATCGGACGTGGCGGATCGGCGCGGACGCCAGCGGGGCACCGGTCGCCGCGTTCGTCCGCGACCCGAAAGCGTCGTCGCGCGTGTGGGACCGACACGGCGGCTACCCCGGCGATGGCGCATACCTCGAGTTCCACAAGCAACGATGGCCCGGGGGGCTCCGTCTCTGGCGCGTGACGTCACGCGACGGTGACCTCGGTGGCAAGCTCGCATACGAACCCGGGGTCGCACGCCTCGCCGCGCGTCGGCATGCCCACGACTTCGCCGCGTTCCTCGCCGCGACGCGCGAGCCATCGGGAGAACGCGCGCGCGTGGTCGCGGCACCGTTCGACACGGAGCTGTTCGGGCACTGGTGGTTCGAGGGGCCCGAGTTCCTGCGTCATGTCTACGCCGCCCTGCCTCGGCACCGTGACCTGCGCGCCGTGACCGCCGGGGAGCACCTCGACAGCCACGGGCCGGGAACGCCAATCCATGTGACCGAAGGTTCCTGGGGTCGCGACGGGGACTTCGGCATGTGGATGAACGACCAGGTCTCGTGGACGTGGCCGATCGTGTGGGAACTCGAGCATCGGTTCTGGGATCTCGCGCCCGATGCGTTGGCTCGCGACGACCTTGCGCCGATCGTCGACCAGGCCGCGCGTGAGCTGCTCCTCCTGCAGGCGTCCGACTGGCCGTTCATCATGACGACCGGTGCGGTGGAGGATTACGCCGCCCGGCGATTCAACGGACATGCTCACGACTGCCGGGAGCTGATCGGCCTCCTCTCTCGCGCCTTGCGCGGGGAAGGCGTCGAACGCGGTGTCTCTCTCGCGCTCGACCTGCAGCGCCGCGACGACGTCTTCCGGGAGATCCGTCCATCGATTGTCCGCGCCCTGGAGGCGCCGCCATCGTGAGCCGAAGCCTCATCATCCACGCGCACTTCTACCAGCCGCCGCGCGAGAATCCGTTCTTCGACGAGGTCGAGACCGAAGCGAGCGCCGCGCCCTTCCACGACTGGAACCAGCGCATCGAGCGCGAGTGCTATCGCGCCGTCGTGGCCGCCCGCGTGACGGGTGGGGATGGGCGCATCTTGCGCCTCGTGAACACGCTCGAATGGATCTCGTTCAATGTCGGGGCCACGCTATTCGAGTGGATGGAAGTCGAGGCCCCGGACACCTACCGCCAGTTCCTCGCCGCCGACCGAGCCAGCATCGCGCGCCTCGGCCACGGCAACGCGATGGCACAGCCCTACCATCACGCGATCCTCCCGCTCGCCTCGCGACGCGACAAGGTGAGCGAGGTGCGCTGGGGCATCGCCGACTTCCGCCGCCGATTTGCCCGTGAACCCGAGGGAATGTGGCTCCCCGAGACCGCGGTCGACGACGAGACGCTCGACGTGCTGGCGCAGGAGGGCATGGCGTTCACCGTGCTCGCCCCGTACCAGGTGAAGGTCCCACCGCCTAACGGGCTGCCGGGGCGCTACGTCACGGGCAACGGGCGGGCGATTGCGGTCGTGCCCTACCATGGGGACATCTCGCACGGCATCGCGTTTGGAGGATTGGTGCGGGACGCGGACGTGTGGATGCGCGCCATCGAGGCGGTGCCGCGCGCTGAGGCCAAGCTCCCGATGGTCGTGTCTGCGGCAACCGACGGCGAGACGTACGGCCACCACCACAAGTTCGCCGAGATGGCCCTGGCCCGCGTGCTCGAACGTTCACGCGAGCAGGGGACCGTGGTGGAGAACTACGCGAGCTTTCTCGCCCGTCACCCGGCGAAACACGACGTGACCCTGGTCGCACCCTCGGCCTGGAGCTGCGCCCACGGTGTGGAACGATGGCGTTCCGACTGCGGTTGCCGCGTCGACGGGCAGGCGAATCCCAGCCAGGCCTGGCGCACGCCGCTTCGCGCCGGCCTCGAGGTGCTCGCCGCCGGGGTGCACGCGATCTTCGAGGAGGAGGGGGCGACGCTGCTTTCCGACCCGTGGGCGGCGCGCGATGCGTGGGGCGGCGTGGTGT
>JACMLI010000449.1 GCA_014379705.1 Gemmatimonadaceae bacterium | reverse complement strand
TGCGTGGCGTGTGTGCACGGAGCACCCGAAGACGGTCCTCGCGTTGCCCGAGGTGCAGCTCGGGCTGATCCCCGGCGCCGGCGGCACGCAGCGACTCCCGCGCGCGGTGGGACAGCAGGCCGCGCTCGACATGATCCTCACCGGAAAGAACGTGCGGGCGCGCAAGGCGGCGCAGATCGGCCTCGTGCACGACCTCGTGCACCCGGCGATCCTGCGCGACATCGCCGTGCAGCGCGCGCGCGAACTTGGTGCCGGCGCGAAGCGTCGCAACACCAGCGCGCGGGCGCGGACCGCGCGCACCCTCCTGCTCGACGACAACCCGTTCGGTCGCTCGATTGTCCTGCGGCAGGCGCGCGAGATGACCCTGAAGAAGACCCGCGGCCACTATCCGGCACCCCTCGCCGCCCTCGAGGCCGTGGCGGCCGGCTACCACGGGCGGGAGCATGGCTTCGCCGAGGACGCGCGGTTGTTCGGGGAGATGGCGGAGACGCCGGTGTCGAAGGAACTGATCTTCCTCTTCTTCGCGACGACGGCCCTCAAGAAGGACAGCGGGGTGCGCGCGGACGACGGAACCCCGGTGCCGGTGCCGGCCCACGACGTGGTGTCGTTAGGCGTGCTCGGGGCGGGATTCATGGGCGCCGGCATCGCCGCGGTCGCCGCCCAGGCCGGGATCCCCGTGCGGCTCAAGGACTCCGGGCTCGAGCGCGTGGGGAAGGGACTCGCCGGTGTGCGCGACGTGCTCCACGAGCGGCTGCAGAAGCGCCAGGTCACGCGCCAGCAGTACGACGACCAGATGCTGCTGGTGGGCGGCACGATCGACTACACGGGCTTCGGGGGCACCGACCTCGTGATCGAGGCCGTGTTCGAGGAGGTGGCGGTCAAGCATACGGTGGTGCGCGAGGTGGAGGCGCTCGTGCCTGCGCATGCCATCATCGCGTCCAATACCAGCACCATTCCCATCGCCAGGATCGCGGAGGCGTCGGCGCGTCCCGAGCGCGTCATCGGGATGCACTTCTTCTCCCCGGTCCACAAGATGCCGCTGCTCGAGGTCATCGTGACCCCGCGCACCGCGGCCGACGTCACGGCCACGGCGGTCGCGTTCGGCAAGCGGCTTGGCAAGACGGTGATCGTCGTGAACGACGCGCCCGGCTTCTACGTCAACCGCATCCTCGCCCCCTACATCAACGAAGCAGGGCGCCTCCTCGACATCGGGGCGGCGATCGAGGCGATCGACCGCGCGATGCTGGAGTTCGGCTTTCCCGTCGGGCCCATCACGCTCCTCGACGAGGTGGGGCTCGACATCGCGGGGAAGTCCGGCGTGATCTTCCACGCGGCCTTCGGCGATCGCCTCGCGCCGTCGCAGTCGTTGCGCGCCGTGGTCGAGGCCGGGAGGCTTGGCCGCAAGGGCAAGTCGGGCTTCTATCACTACGATGAGGTCGGCAAGAAGGGTGACGTGGATCCCAGCGTGTACCCGTTACTCCCTACAGGATCGCAACGTCACGACGTGCCGATCGTCGAGATCCAACGCCAATTGTCGCTCGTGATGGTGAATGAGGCCGCCCGGTGTCTGGAGGAGGGTATCATTCACGGTCCGCGCGACGGTGACGTGGGGGCCGTATTCGGTATCGGCTTTCCTGCATTTCGGGGCGGGCCCTTCCGCTACATCGACGCGACGGGTCCGGCATCGGTGGTGCAGCACCTCGAGGACCTCGAGTTCAGGAACCCAGGGCGCTTCGTTGCGTGCGAGCTGCTGGTGCAGATGGCACGGAAAGGGGAGCGGTTCTACAAGGCCCGTGATTTGTGATTCGAGAATCGTGATTGGGCGTGAATCGGACCGAATCACGCCGATTCCCGAATCCCGAATCCCGCATCACGTGATGAACATCACACCTGTATCTCCTTTTCCTGCCTCGCTTTAGCGCGCACTACGTACGCTCCCGTCCGCCAGTTTTGCCTTTTCGTTGACGAATGACGCCATCGCAGGGTCTACCATTACAGAACGACGACGATGCCGCGGTTGTGGCGCAGGTGCTGGCAGGTGAGACTGCCGCCTATGCCATCCTCGTGGCGCGGTACCGGGCTCAGTTCGGGCGGTATGCCGTGCGGATGCTCGGTTCCCGGGAAGACGCGGAGGAGGCGCTGCAGGATGCCTTCGTCCGGGCCTACCGGTCGCTGGCACGGTGCGATGACCCGGTGCGTTTCGGCTCCTGGTTGTTTCGTATCCTGGCCAATCGCTGTCGCACGGCGGGGGGGCGGAAGGGGCGTCGGGAGCGGACGTTCATCAACGATGACGTCGCATTGCATGGCGCTTCGCACGACCATCCGGCCGAACGGAATGCGTGGCGGGAGGAGATCCAGGGTGCACTGCTCAAGCTCGAGCCCGAGCAGCGCGAAGCCTTCCTCCTCAAGCATGTCGAAGACCTGGGTTACGAAGAAATGGCTGAGGTCACCGGAGTCGGGGTCTCGGCGCTGAAAATGAGGGTGAAGCGGGCCTGCGAACGGCTGCGGGTTCTCTTGCAGGAGGTTCAAGGTGACTGACGAGTTCGATCCATTCATTGCCAACCTCGCGAAGGAGCTGAGGGAACCGGTGCGGCTGGATGCGCGTCTCGACGAGCGGATCATGGCGGCTCTGGAGCCCGAGGTGATCTCGATTGCGACGCGCCGTCCGGAGGTCCCGCGCCAGCCGTGGTATCGCCGCACCTTCGCCGTGCCGGCCCCGTTAGGCGGGCTCGCCGCGGCCGCGGCACTCGCCGGTATAGCCGCCATCGGCATCCTCGCCACGCGCGAGACCTCGGCACCGCAGGTGGCGCAGAACAGCGGCATGGAAGTGCGCCCCGTCGTCAACGCACCGGTCGACCGGTCGGCCGAACTCCAGCCGACGCAGTTCATCCTCACAGACCCGACCGCGAAGCGCGTCGTCCTCATCGGCGACTTCAACGACTGGGATGTCGATGCGACGCCGATGGCGTATGACTCCACGCACGGCGCGTGGTCCGTGACGATCCCGCTGCTCCCCGGACGGCATCAGTACCAGTTCCTTCTCGACGGGACCCGCTACGTCAACGATCCGGTGGCCCCGCAGATGAGTGGCGACTTCGGCTCGCCGAATTCCGTGGTCACTGTCCGCATCCCCCAGCAGTAACCGCCATGCACCCCGCCTCCCGAATCTTCTCGATCCTCGTCGGCGCCGGCGCGCTCACGGCGTTCGCCTGGTTCGGCAGTGATCCGCGCCTCACCGGCCGGCTCGACGATCGCACGCGAGAGGCCGTGTCCGCCGTGATCGACGCGGCCCGCAACGAAGGGCTCCCCACCGAGCCCCTCATCGACAAGGCTCTCGAAGGCGCCAGTAAGCGCGCGAATGGCCAGATCATCGTCACGGTGGTCAAGGGACTCGTGGGCGACCTGCGCAAGGCGCGTGAGGCGCTGGGCCCGTCATCCACCGCGCGCGACATTGCCGCCGGTGCCGACGCCCTGCGCGCCGGAGTGAACATTGGCGAACTCGAACGCCTGCGCATGGCACGCTCGACGGTGCGCGTGTCCACCGCCCTCGACATGGTGAGCTTCCTCGTCAACAAGGGCGTGCCCGCGGACACGATTGCGCCGCGCGTCGTCTCCCTCGTGTTGGCGTCGGCGACGGAAGATCAGCTGCTCATGCTGCGGCAGGACATCGAGCGCGACATTTCAGGTGGCGTAGCGGCCGGGACTGCGGCGTCGCTACGCGGCATGGGACTCGCGCAGGTCCTCGCCGATCGCTCCACCAATAGCGGCGGCCCGGGCTCCGGATTACCTTCGGTCCGCGGTCAATCGCGAGTGGCGGACCCGCTCGCGAATCCGCAAGCCGTGGGACCGGTGCAGGGGAATGCCAACGTCTCCGGAGCGGGCGACGGAACGCGGCCGGCCGGTCCGCGAGGGAAGCCAAAACCGAAGCAGCGCCCGTAAGCACCCCACGCCGTATTCCGCGTTTCCTCCTGCGCGGCGGGGCTCTCGCCCCCGCCGCGCGTCTGTTTCTGGTCCTCGGCGCCACCTGGTATCGGTCGTCCACGGCCGGGGCCCAGGCTCCGCTGCGCACGCGCGACGTCGGCTTCGCCACCGTCGCGTATGACAACGGGCGGACGTTTGGCGCGCTCACGCTGAACGAGACGGCGGTGATCGAACGGTCCACCGGGAGCCTCCTCGCCAACGGCCTGCTGTCGCTGTTTGACGACGGCCGATGGAGCATGCAGGGCCAGCTGGCCGGGTCGCGCTACTCCGCCCCCATGGCGCCAGGTGGGCTGTTCAAGCGCTGGTTCAGTGACCTGCGGGGGGAGCTGGCGCTGAGCAGCAGCGCCACGGCGCAGCAGGGGTTCATGCCAACGCTGCAGGTGAACGCCGAGACTCGCCTCCACCTCACGGCCGATCGTTATGCCCTCCGCGGTGGGGCGGCCCTCGCCCGCACGTTCGACGGAGTCGGCTGGCGCACCACGGTGATCGGGGAAGGTGGGGGATGGTGGCGCGTGCGACCCTCGGCCATCGTCCATGCGACCACGCGCCCCATGCAGCTGCAGTTCGGTGACCTGCTGGGAGACACCGAGGGAGGCGTGTCGTGGGTGCGCGGGCGCAGCGAATACGACTGGACGTTAGGCGTCCGACTCGGCGAGGCCGACAAGGGAACGTCCGCGTGGGGCACCTTTACCGCCACCTGGCCCCTCCGCGCAGGACTCTTCGGCACCGCGAGCATCGGGAGCTATCCCGTGGACCTCATCCAGGGACTCCCCGGCGGCCGCTACGTGGCGGTCGCCCTGCGACTGCCTGGAGGAAAGCTTCCGAAATGGCGCACGCGCCCGGCTCCCCGCATCGAGCCGGTGATTCCCGAGCGTCCGGAGCTTCCCACGAGTGAGCCGCTCACGCTGGTCATTGGCCCCGCCCTCGACTCCCTCGAGATCCGCGAGATTCGCGTCTGGGCGCCCGGGGTGCGCGAGGTCGAACTGCTCGCCGACTTTGTCGACTGGATTGCCGTGCCCCTCCTGAAGCAGCCGAATGGCGAGTGGCGCGGCTACTACTACGTGACCGCCGGGTTGCATCGACTCAACCTTCGCCTCGACGGCCGCGAGATCGCCGTGCCTCGCAACCTCGTCACCGTGCGTGACGAGTTCAACGGCGCGGTCGGCATCGTGGTCGTGAAATAGCCCATGTCCCTCTGGCGGTGGCTGACCGGCAAACGCCGCGCCTGGGATCCGGACCACCTCGCGAAAGGTGACCCGTGGATGCGGCTGCCACTCGCGCCCCCGCTGCCGGCCTTTGGACCGGGCGCGGGCCACGACTTTCCGCACTATCTCGAGGGCACGTCGCGCGTGCGGGCGGCCACGCCCGCCGAGGTGGCCGAATGGCTCCTCGGCTGTCGATACGCCGACGATGCCATGCTCCTCGATGAGCACGACTACTGGCAGCATCCGTGCACCTTCGAGGTGGTGCGCAGCGGGGACTGCGAGGACTACGCGCTGTGGGCCTGGCGGAAGCTGGTCGAGGCGCGCTATGACGCCGACTTCGTGGTCGGCGTGCACCGTCGCCCGGACGGGGTCGAGGGGCGCCACGCGTGGGTTGTGTATCGCGACGGGAGCGCCGAGTACGTACTCGACGGGGTGCGCCGTTCGGTGGAAGCGATCATCCGGCTGCGCTCGGTGACCGCGGAGGAATACGTGCCACAAGTGGGGGTCACTCGGGCCGGAGTGCGATTCGTCTACGCGGGGCTGTATCGCACGACCTGGGGTCGGCAGGTGACACTGCAACCGCATAAGGGAGAAGCATGAGAAGCACGGGAAGCACGGAAGCCTGAGTGGTTGCCCCACGCTTCTCGTGCTTCCCGTACTGCTCGTCCTTCCCGTGCTTCGCTCTTTATCTTGAAGCAATGAATATCCAGCGCCTCTCCCTGATCGCAGTGTCGCTCCTGACGCTCGCCTCATGTGGGCCCGCGGCGGTCGTTCGGAGCACCGCTTCCCTTCCGCGAACGCAGGCCGAGCGCACCAACTACGCCGAGACCTCGACGCACGCGCAGGTGCTCACGTTCCTCGATGCCCTGGGTCAGCTCGGCAAGCCACTTTCGCGCGGGTCGGTGGGTCGGACGAGCGAAGGGCGCGATATCCCCTTCGTGATCGCGTCACGACCGCTCTTCGACTCGCCGGAGTCCGCGCGACGCTCGGGGCGGCCGATCGTCTACGTGCAGGGGAACATCCACGCCGGCGAGGTCGAGGGGAAAGAGGCGTTGCAGGCGCTGCTGCGGGACCTGCTGGTCGATCCGCGCCCCAACGCGCTGGATTCCATCGTGCTGATCGCGGTGCCGATCTACAATGGCGATGGCAACGAGCGCTTCGACACGCAGGCGAAGAATCGCGGCGCACAGAACGGACCGGAGATGGTGGGCCAGCGGCCCAACGCGCAGGGCTTCGACCTGAATCGCGACTACATCAAGGCTGAGGCACCCGAGACGCGCGCATCGCTCGCGATGTTCAATCGGTGGGACCCGCACCTCTTTGTGGACCTGCACACAACGAACGGCAGCTACCACGGCTACGCGCTGACCTATGCCCCGTCGCTGAACCCTGCCGGGGAACTGCCCGGTGCGACCTTCGGTGCCGCGTGGGCTCGCGATTCGTTCCTGCCGGAGCTGCAGCGACGCATCACGGCGCGTCACAATGTCGCGACCTTCCCCTACGGCAACTTCGCACAGGACGAAGGACCGACGAGTGTGCCGAAGGGCTGGCTGACCTACGATCATCGCCCGCGGTTCGGGACGAATTACTACGCGCTGCGGGGGCGTGTCTCCATCCTGTCCGAGGCGTACTCGCACGACCCGTTCGAGACGCGCGTGCGGGCGACGTATGCCTTCGTGAAGGAATTGCTCTCGTTGGCCGCTGAGCGCGGCCGTGACTTGCAAGGGCTCGCGTCGCGCTCCGACGCCGCACTCGCGACGTGGGGTCGCGGCAACGGACCCGCCGTCCCACTGCGCGCTGCCTTGACGACGACGCCCGTGCCGGGCGACGTGATCTACGAGGTGCTCGAGCGGACGACCGACACGACGCGCCGCGAGCCGGGCGTGCGCGCCGGGCTGCGCCGCACGGGACGGTTTGTCACCCAACGCATGCCGGTGGTCGACCGGTTCACGCCGACGCGCACGCGTCCGGTGCCCTATGGCTGGGCGATCAGCGCCAGCGACACGGCCATCACCACGCTGCTCGCCCTGCACGGGATCACGACGTACCGGCTCCGCACCGCGTGGAGCGGGGACGCCGGTCCGCAATACGACGTCGACTCGACGATCATCGCGCCACGCGCCTTTCAGGGCCGGCGCGAGGTACGCCTCGAGGTGCGCCAGGCCTCGCGTCCCGTCTCCCTGCCCATGGGTACGGTCGTCGTCCCGGTGGCCCAGCCTCGGGGCGTGCTCGCGATGTACCTGCTCGAGCCGGAGAGTGACGACGGGGTCGTGAACTGGGATGTTGCAGGGCGCGCCGCAACGACACCAGCAAGCCTCGTGGTCACCCGCCTCGCCCGCGACCCCGGGCTCTCACTGGAACGAATAGCCGCGTCGCGGCCGTGACGCACGCAACGCCTGCCCGCGTGCGGCGGCGTGTATCTTTCGTCGCCGCTGCAGGTCGGACGCGCTCCGCTGCCGCGCGGCGCCCCTGACCCACCGTATTCCTTCTCGATGCTTCGTCAATCGTTCCTCTGGCTCTCCAACCGGCACGGCGTCTTCCGGTTTGTCCGCAACAATCGCCTCGCGCGCAAGTTTGCCTCCCGCTTCGTGGCGGGAGAGACACTCGACACGGCCATCGAGGCGGTGCGGGCCCTCAATGCCCAGGGGATCACGGCGTCGCTCGACCTGCTCGGTGAAAGCGTCTCGAATGCCGCCGAGGCCTCGGCGACCGCGGACCAGTACGTGGCCATGCTCGACCGCATTGCGTCGGAGAAGCTCAACGCGAACGTGTCCGTCAAGCTGACGGCGATGGGCCAGGACATCTCCCAGGAGCTGTGCATCGCGAACATCACGCGTGTGCTCGAGCGGGCGCGGCACCACGGGACGTTCGTGCGCCTCGACATGGAAGGGAGCGCCTATACGGAACCCACACTCGCACTCTTCACGTCGACACTGTTCCCGGCGTTCCCCGAGAACGTGGGCATCGTGCTGCAGAGCTACCTGCGGCGGACGGCGTCGGACGTGGAACGCTCCATCGGCCTGGGTTGCCGCGTGCGCCTCTGCAAGGGGGCGTACAAGGAGCCGCCGGCGATCGCGTATCCCGAGAAGTCCGATGTGGACGCGAACTATGCGACGTGCATGAAGCGGCTGATGAGCGAGGGCAACTATCCGGGGCTCGCGACGCACGACGAGGCCCTGATTGCCGACGCACGCACGTACGCGAAGGCACAGGGGCTCGCGACCGATCGCTTCGAGTTCCAGATGCTCTATGGCGTGCGGCGTGACTTGCAGCAGCAACTGGTGCGCGATGGCTACCGCATGCGGGTCTACGTGCCGTTCGGCACCCAGTGGTATCCCTACCTGATGCGGCGCCTGGCTGAGCGGCCGGCGAACGTCGCCTTCATGGTCGGGAACGTCGTGAAGGAGTCGCTGCGCTCGCGGCGTTAGGCATGCCGGGGCAGCACCTCCCACCGGACCACGATCGTGGCGATGCGAACACCATCGGGGGCTACATCGCGGTGCATGCCCGCCCCGCGGCGTTCGAGGGGCGGGACGGGATGTCGTACTCGGTCTCGCTCGAGGTGGGGCCGACGGGGGACCCGGAGCGTCCGCAGGGCGCGTACTTCCTGTTCCTGCGCTGGCGCCGGATGGGGCAGCAGGGGGTCGAGGGTCATCTCGAGACCGACTTCCTCGCCCATGGGGCCACGGCTGCCGCGGCCCGGGCCGCGCTCGGGGCGTGGCCGTTGAACGAGGTGAAGCGCGTGCTGGACGAACAGATCTCGGCGACGAGTGGCGAGGGGTCGCGGCGCTGGTGGGACGTGATGCGGGAGGAGGAATGAGCGACGGACGGCGGGGTGTCGTGCTGCACGGCACCGGGGGGCAGTGGCGGGTGCACCTGGACGACGGCTCGACCGGCGTGGCCGCGCTGAGCGGGAAGGTGAAGCACGGGGCGAAGCAGAAGCTGGCCGTAGGTGACCGCGTGGTGGTGGAGGGGGAGCCGGAGGACGCCGTGCTCGCCATCGTCGCGATCGAGCCGCGTCGTTCGCAACTCGCGCGGCGCAACCCCAGCGGGCAGCGTGGGGAGCGCATCGTGGCGGCGAACCTGGACCAGGTGATTGTCGTCCTCGCCGTGGCCCGCCCCGAGCCTAACGAGCGCATGCTCGACCGCTTCCTCGTCATTGCCGAGGCCGACGACCTGCCGGCGCGCATCGTCGTGAACAAGACGGACCTCGCCAGCGAACCCGCGGCCCGGGCGCGTTTCGCGAACTACGACGCGCTCGGATACCCGGTGCACTACACCAGCGCGCGGAGCGGGGCCGGGCTCGAGGCGTTGCACGACGTGCTCCGCGGCGCTACGACGGCGTTCACCGGGCCCTCGGGCGTCGGGAAGTCGTCACTCATGAACGCGATGTACCCCGGGCTCGACCTGCGCGTCGGGGCGATCAGCGAATCCGTGAACAAGGGCCGGCACACGACCGTTGGGGCCCACATGCACCCGCTCCCCGACGGCGGCTACGTGATGGACACGCCCGGGCTGCGTGAAGTGGGGCTCTGGGGACTGCCGTCGGGGAGCCTCGACCAGTGCTTTCCCGAGTTCAAGGCGTTGATCGGTGCCTGCCGATTCGCCGATTGCCGGCACCTCACCGAGCCGGGATGCGCGGTGCGCATCCAGGTCGACGCGGGGCGCATCACGGCGGACCGCTACGCGAGCTACGTGAAGTTGCGCGAGGAAGTGACGGGGACGGAGAACGAGTGGTAGTGGCTGTTGCGAGCGGCGCATCGTGAGGCTCCCCCGATCGTTTGCACGCTGTCGCTCGATCCCCCGCTCGCCGTTACGGCGAGAGCCTTTCGATGACCCACGCGCTGCCTTCGCGACGATACCGCAGCCGATCGTGCAGGCGGCTGGGCCGCCCCTGCCAGAACTCGAGGCGGTCGGGCACCAGGCGAAAGCCACCCCAATGATCGGGACGGGGTGGCGGCGCGCCGGCGAGGCGTTCCTCGACGTCGCGCACCGACTGCTCCAGCGTCCCGCGGTCGGGAATCACCGCGCTCTGCGCGGACGCCCATGCGCCGAACCGGCTGCCTAACGGGCGTGACTCGAAGTAGCGCGTCGAGTCCTCGGCGCTCGTTCGCTCCACGTGGCCGGTGATGCGCACCTGGCGCTCGACCTCCTTCCAGAGGAACACGAGGGCGGCCAGCGGATTCTCGGCGAGGTCGCGCGCCTTGTCGCTTCGGTAGTCCGTGAAGAAGGTGAAGCCCGCGGCATCGACCGCCTTGAGGAGCACGATCCGCGCGGTCGGCAGGCCCTCCCGCGTGCTCGTCGCGAGCGTCATCGCGTTGGGCTCGACGAGCCCGGCCCGCTGCGCCTCCGCAAACCACGCCTGGAACTGCACGATCGGATCGGCGTCCACATCGGGGACGTCGAGCGCGGCGAGGGCGTAGGAGCGGCGGAGGTCGGACAGGTCCATGGAAACCAGGGGTGGAGGATCCTGCCTGCAGCACACGGAGGGCAGATGGCAGAAAGCAACCTTTCAGCACAGGGTCGGGGCAACTACCGGCCTCGACCCCCGCATCGTGCCTGCCCCGGGGCGTCCCGCTCGGTTATTCTCCGGAACCCGGCGCATCCGCGGAACCGGTCGAGCCCCTCGCGACTACATCCCGAAGATGGAGAGTGGAAGCCAGCCCGTGCCTTCTCCAGTGCGCGAGGACTTCGATCGAGAAGTCCTCGCGTGGATGGACGACGTCTATCGCTTCGCCATGTCCCTGACGCGCGACGCGAGCAAAGCCGAGGACCTGGTGCAGGAAACCTATTTGCGCGCGTTCCGGTCGTGGCAGACGTTCCAACCGGGGAGTGATGCACGGCGCTGGTTGTTCACCATCGCCCGCAATGCCTTCCTCCGGGGCCTCGAGCGCGAACGGCACCATGTCTCCCTCGACGACGGCGACCCGGATGCCCTCGGGGCGATCCAGCACTACGCCGGACTTGTCACCGATGGGACGGACCAGCTCCTCTCCCGCGTCGACCTTGCCCCCGCGCTCACCGACGCGATCGGCAGGCTCAATGAACCGTTCCGTTCGGCAGTCGTGCTCGTCGACGTCGAAGGGCAGTCGTACGAGGAAGCTGCAGCGGTGCTGGAAGTCCCAATAGGAACCGTGCGCTCCCGCCTCTTTCGCGGGCGTCGGCAATTGCAGGAGATGTTGGCTGAGTATGCCCGCGACGCTGGGTTCGCGGCGGCCCGGGCACCCGAACGTGGAGGCGACGATGCATAAGGGCGTCGACTGTCGACTGGCGATGACGCAGCTGTGGGACTTCCTGGACCAGGAGCTCACGGAGGAAAACATGGTGGCGGTCCGGATCCACCTGGAGCAGTGCTCCGCCTGCCACCCCCACGCCGCGTTCGCGCAGCAGTTCCTCACCGCGCTGAGCCGCTGTCGATGTGCCGATCCGATGCCGGAGACGCTGAGAACCCGCGTGCTCGATACGCTCCGGAACGCCGGCCTGATGTCCTGACGGGCGCCAAGGACCCCTCCGGGGTCCTTGGCTTTTCACTCGCGAGCGACCACCTTGATACCCCCTGCCCCTATTGCTATGATACCCCCTGCGGGTATGGGCAATCAGTCAGGAGCGAGATCATGAAACAGGTGACCCTCAAGGTCGCAGGGATGTCCTGCGGTCACTGTGTGAAGGCCGTGGAGCAGGCCCTCAGGGACGTTCCGGGGGCCAAGGTGGAGTCGGTGCAGGTGGGGCGAGCGAGCGTGGCGACGGACGACAACGTGCCCGTCGGGGCACTGATCGACGCCGTCGCCGACGCTGGCTACGAGGCCGAAGAGGAGTAGCCATGGCCACGACCACTCCCGACGCCGACTCCGCCCATTGCGGGTGCGGGATGGACGCCGAGGGCCGCAAGGCGCACGGCGTGGACCCGGACATCAAGGCTGGCAACCTCACGCGGCTGCGTCGCATCGAGGGCCAGGTGCGCGGACTGCAGCGCATGGTTGAAGAGGATCGGTACTGCGCCGACGTCATGACGCAGTTGTCCTCCGTCCAGGAAGCCTTGCGATCGGTGGGCAGGGAACTCATGCGGAACCATCTCAAGCACTGCGCCACATCGGCGATCAAGAGCGGCCCCGCGGACGCGGACGCGATGTACGACGAGCTGATCAACCTGATGTACCGCAGCATTCGCTGACTACCCGAGCCGCTACATTTCTCTCGTGACCCGTCGCCTCGCATCCCTCGCCACGTTGCTCTTCTTTGCCCAGCTCTCGCTGGTCGGAGGGGTCGCACGATGCTGGCAGGCGGCAACCGGTACGCACACGACACATACCGCGTCGCCATCGGGTCACGACGGGAATCATGGTGAGTCGGCGTCGCACGATGCGGACACGGGCGATTCGCTTCCGGGGTGCACCGCGACGTCGATGTGCGTGGTGGTCATGATGGCGCCCATCGCCAGCGATGTCGCGTTACGTGCGATACCGGAGCGCACGCGCATTGCGGCAGCGCCAACGGCGCCCCTGTCGATCACCCAGGCGCCAGAGCTTCCCCCTCCCAGGGGCTGACGCGACTCGCGACGCCGACGTGCGTCGCCTGGCGCGCAGTGCGCCGTCCGCTACATGAGCGGACAGGTGGCTGCCAGGTGATTTTGATGACACTCAATGCAATGTCCCCGATGGTCCGCCACATGGCGGGCGCACGCGGCCATCCTGTGCACCGCGATCGCGGTGCCGGGCATGGCCAGTGCACAGACTGACTACTACAACCTCGATGCAGGACGCCCGTTGCGCGTCGAGGATGCGCTGGTGATCGAACGCCATGCGTTCGAGTGGCAGGTGGCCCCGTTGAGATTCTCGGGAGCGCGTGGCCGGAAGACGGCCTTCGCCGTGGAGCCCGAACTCGCGTGGGGCATCATGCCTCGTATGCAACTCGAGGTCGGCGTTCCACTGCGACGCGAGGGTGAGGGGCGCAGCGCGCTTGGCGCGGCCGGTGTGGACGTGTCCCTCCTGTATGCGCTCAATGCCGAAACACTCTCGTGGCCGGGCCTCGCCTTGTCAGTCGGTGCGGTGGCGCCAGCGGGCCCCTTTGGTCCGGAACGCATGCTCGTGACGGTTGGCGGCATCGCCACGCGTACGACGAGCGCGGGGCGCGTGCACGTGAACGCGCACGTGACGCCGGGAGCGACATCGCGCGATGCCTCGGACGATGCGAGTCGCTGGCGCGTGGGCGTCGCAGCCGACCGGACCTTCGCGGTGCAGTCAACGCTGCTCGGTGCGGACGTGGTGGCGGAGCAGCCGCTTGGCGCGAGCCGCGTGCAGTGGAGCGCCGCGCTGGGAATGCGCCGGCAGGTGGGACCGCGATCGGCGGTGGACGTGGGCGTGGGGCGTCGGCTGGGGGCTCAAGGTGAGTGGTTCGTGACCGCGGGGAGTGCACTGTCGTTCGGACTCTTTCACCGAGGGCTGAGATGACGACGATACGCCGGAAGTTCGCGTGGGGGGCCCCCCCCACCGGGAAAATGCAGTCGACGTGGGCGCGGTGCGTCATCACGGTATTGCGAGTCGTAGCGTTTTCCCGCCCCCGGGTCGCCGCGCTCTTCCTCGCCCTCGCCAGCGTCGCAACGCCAACGACCGCTGGAGCCCAGTGGTCGCGCGTCTACGACACCTTCTACTTCCCCGCCAGCCACAACTGGGCCTTCCGCAACACCTATCCCCAGGCCGACCGGCTCTTCAACGCCTTCGACTACGGTCACGCGATCCTCTACGAGACGCTGTGGAGGAACCCAAACGGTTCTGTGCAGCGGCTCGAGGGTCGGGAGTACGACTACATCACGCGCACCCTCCTCGTCAGGCCTCCGCGCGTGCCGCTCGAGGAAATGGCCATCGAGCCGAACTACTCGCGCCTCGCGCCCGAGGCCAAGGCCATGTTCGAGTGGGCCCACATCCTCCATCGCCAGGCCTACGACGTGCTCGCCGACCCCGGCATCGACGATCGCGAGCGCGACGACCGGATGCGTGAGATCCTCGCGTACTACCGGGGCCGCCGCGACCTCCGGTTGAGCGAAAAGCCCAAGACCATGGCGCTCATGCAGGAGCAGCCGTACTCACTGGCCTTCCGTCGCGGGTACCCGAAGTTCAATGGGCTCATCTGGGCGTACCACTGGTTGCAGGTCGGGCTGTACGAGCCCCTGCTCGTGGCCACGGAGCCCTCGGCGCGCCGCGCGGGCATCGTCGCGGCGATCGCCCGCTTCCAGCAGATGCTCGTGAGTGCCCCGGACCACACGCCCTACGTCATGCCGATGACCGCCGCGGTGGCTCCCGCCTTTGCCGCGCGCTATCCGGAGTTTGCCATCATCTTCGACAACCTCCACTCGTTGCACGACGTGATCTCCGACGTGCTGGCCAATCCCTCGGTCCCGCGCGATCGGAAGCGCGCCGAGATCCTGCGGGCAGTGTCACGCTATCGTGACGACACCACCGAGGTCATGACGGTGGACGGATGGAAGCGCATGTCGGCCATGATGGGGATCGAGAACCAGGGGGGCGCAGCGGTGGGCTTCCTCCCGGCACTCCCGACGCCCACGGTCGCCCGCGGTGCGGTCATGCAACATGACGCAAACGGCAACATGGTGGGTGGCGATCATGCGGCGCACCAGGCGTCGCCGGCACGCCCTTCCGCCGATGCACACGCGGGCCACGCGATGCCCGGTGCCGCGCAGGACCCGGACACGGCGGCGGTCCTTCGCACCCTCAATGCCTTCCACGCGGCGCTCGTGGCAGGCGACAGCCTGGCCGCACTCGACTTTCTCGATGACAGCGTGGAGATCGTGGAGGGAGGCACGCGACAGACGAAGGTCGAGTATCGGAGCGGTCACCTGCGTGCCGACATGAACTTTGCGAAAGCAGTGCCTCGCGTGCGCGGTCCGGTGCACGTGCGCGTGCAGGGGGACGTCGCGTGGGTGACGAGCACCAGTACCGCCACGGGGAGCTACAATGGCCGGCAGGTGAACTCTCGCGGTGGCGAACTCGCCGTGCTCCAGCGTCGCTCGGGCACGTGGCGCATCGTGGCGGTGCACTGGTAGCCCGCCGTCGCACGCGTGTCCGGAGCGACGCTGGGTCCCGGTTCTCGGCTCACTTCGTTCGCCGGACCGGGATGACGAATGCGAGCGCAGATCCGGGACCCTGCGTTCGCATTCTCTCAAACGTCGGCTCAGCCTTCTTCGCCGTTGAGCACGACCTTCCAGCGCACGGGCAGGTTGGGGTCGAGCGACATGCGGACGGAGCAGTACTTGTTGACCGCGAGATCCACCGCGCGCTCGGCGTGCACGCGCTCGATCCCGTCGCCGCTGATGTGATAGGTCAGCAGAGCACCGATCACGCGCTTCGGCACCGCGTCGGCGCGCGCGGCCACGACGTCGACCGAGAGGGTCGCGACCGGGGTGCGGCGCTTCGCCAGGATGTCCACCACGTCGACCGCCGTGCAGCTCCCGAGGCCGATGAGCAGGGCATCGACCGGGCTGGGACCTTCCTTCGCCTTTGAGTCGATCGTCACCTGCGGGCCGCCGGGACGCCCGACCTGGAAGACGTGGTCCCGCTGCCAGGTCACGGCGATCGTGTTGTGAAAGGCGATGGGGACGCCGGGGACGGTTTCCAGCTCGGTCATGGTTCGGCTCCCTGCCGGATGGGACTGCGAACGGCGTTCCCCCATTCGGTCCAGCTGCCGTCGTAGTTGCGGACCTTCTCGTAGCCTAACAAGTACGTGAGCACGAACCAGGTGTGCGACGAGCGCTCGCCGATCCGGCAGTAGGCGACCACGTCGTCACCGGCCTTGAGGCCGTGCTCGACTTCATAGATGGCGCGGAGCTCGGCCGCCGGCTTGAATGACCCATCGGGATTCGCCGCGCGCGCCCACGGAATGGAACGGGCGCCGGGAATGTGGCCGCCGCGCAGCGTGCCTTCCTGCGGGTAGTCCGCCATGTGCGTCCGCTCCCCCGTGTACTCCTGCGGGGAGCGCACGTCGACCAGCGGCAGGCTCGCGGCCTGGTGTGACCGCACCTCGGTGTAGAACGCACGAATGCGGTCGTCGGAGCGCTCGCTCGCCACGTAGTTCGTGGGCGGGAACGTCGGGACGTCGGTCACCATCGGGCGACCCTCGGCTTCCCACTTTACGCGACCGCCGTCGAGCACCCGCGCGTTGGTGAAGCCGAAGAGCTGGAAGACCCAGAACGCATAGCAGGCCCACCAGTTGTTCTTGTCACCGTAAAACACCACGGTCGTGCTGTCGTCGATCCCCTTCGCGCGCAGGAGGCGCTCGAAGCCCTCGCGCGTGATGTAGTCGCGCTGCACGCGGTCGTTCAGGTCCATGTGCCAGTCGATCTTTTGCGCGTTGGGCACGTGGCCCATGTCGTAGAGCAGCACGTCCTCGTCGCTCTCGAGGATGCGAATCGACGGGTCGCCCAGGTGATCGGCCAGCCATTGCGTGGAAACGAGCACCTCCGGATGCACATATCCCTTGGCGGCGATCTCGGGAGCGACGGCAGGAGCGGTCATGACTGGCCTCGGCGCTGGGTACAGAGGAGGTGTAAGATAACGGGAGCCGCCAAGGGGTGGCAGCAACAGAAGACCCAGGAACACATGAGCGGTGTGAGTGTGCTGGGCCGGGCCGTCGCGTACCGGCTCTACGACGTCGGCTACTCGATCTCGATGGACAAGGCGCTGGACGGACTCGCGGCGAGCGCGCCCGAACGCGTCCGGCCGATTCGCGGGGAGGCGGCGGCGCTCCAGATCGCGAACCCGCCGGTCGGCGTCGTGCTCGGCAGCGAGCGGGTGGTCATCGATGGGCGACCGTACGACGCAGAGGTCGCGGGAAGGATCTTCGACTTCGGCGTCATCTCGCTGCGGCTGCGCGTCGATGCCGGGGGCCCGCTGTCCTGGGAATCGTTTGCGGCGCTCGGTCGCGCGGTCGACACCAACACCGAGATCCCGCGCATCCTCGATCACCACCTCGCGCTGCTCTGCGCGAAGATTGCGAGCGCCATCGAGCGACCCTCGCTCGCACCCGTGCGCGAGGATTACGTGGTGTTCCGGCTCGAGGAGATCCGCAGCGGCGACGGTCGGCGCCTCACGCATCACGGGCTGCTCGAAACGCTCGACGTGGCGCCGCTCCTCCTCGGGGAGACGCGTCGGCTGTCGGACGCGGCGCGTCGCGAACTGCTCCCGCACCAGTTCTCGTACTATGACGAGGACCTCGCCGTCCTCACCTGGGACAATGCGCTGATCCTCGACCCGGCACCGGGGCCGACGGACGTGGAATACATCCTGGAGTTCGCGAACGCGCAGTTGCTCGAGTTGCGCTACTACGACGCCGTGCTCGATGCCGAGTTGCAGAAGCTCACCGCGCGCATCGAGGCCACGCGAGGGGACCGCTTCGCCCTCTTTTCACGGCGATACTCCACGCTGCTGGGTGAGGTGCAGCGCCTCTATTCCGACTCCACGGAGCTGGTCGAACGTGTGGAGAACTCCCTCAAGGTGACCGACGACGTGTACCTCGCCCGCATCTACTCGGCGGCGCTCGAGATCTTCCGGGGCAAGGCGTGGCGCGCCGACGTGGATCGAAAGCTCGCGCTCGTGCGCGACACCTACGAGATGCTCAACGGCATGGCGCAGGCGCGTCGCGCGGAGGCACTCGAAACCGCCATCGTCCTGCTCATTGTTGCCGAGATCGTTCTCAGCTTCGTGCGGTGAGGCATCGGCGCGGAACTCCCGTGGTGGCCCATCCGTTCACCGACGTGTCCGTGAGATTCTCAGTTGAGGATGCAAGTGCCAGCGCCTGACCAGCCCGCGGCGTTCATGGACGCGTATCGGCGCCACGTACTCGTGTGCACGGGGGGGTTCTGCTCGCCCAATCGACGAGGACGGGAGCTCTACGCGCTGCTCGCGTCGCTCCTGCAGCGCGAGGGGCTCCTGTTCGGTCCCACGCGCGTGAAGCGCGGCGAAACGCCCTGCCTTGGCGTGTGCGCCGGCGGGCCGATCCTCGTGGTGTATCCTCAGGGCATCTGGTACGCCGGCGTCACGCCCGAGCTGCTCGAACGCATCGTCGTCGAGCATCTCCGGGACGGTCAGGTGGTGAACGAGGCCGTCTTCCACCGTCACAGCTGAACGTTACCGCGAACCGGCCGGGTGAGCGCGAAGGCGCCCACCCGACTCGCGCGTCACGCGAGGAGGCGCGCGACGCGTTCCTCCGTGTTCGGGTGCGTCGAGAAGAGGGACGCGACCCCGCCGCGATAAGCGGCCAGCGGATTCACCTGGGCCAGGGGAGCAACCGCAGGTGACACGCGCATCGGGATGCGCCTGGAGGCCGCGTCGAGCTTGCGGAGCGCGCTGGCCAGCCCCTCGGGGCGACCTGCGATCTGGGCACCCACGGCGTCGGCCTTGAACTCGCGCTGGCGGCTGATCGCGAACTGGATCAGCATGGCGGCCACGGGCGCGAGCAGCGCCATCGCGATACCGGCCACAGGGCTGCCTCCCTCCTCGTCACGACCACCAAAGAAGAGCCCGAAGTTCGCGAGGTTGCTGATCGCGCCGGCCATCGTGGCGGTCATGGTCTGGAGCAACATGTCGCGATTCTTGATGTGCGCGAGCTCGTGCGCGAGGACACCCTCGAGCTCGTCGCGGGACACCAGCCGCAGCAACCCGTCGGTGACGCAGACGACGGAATTGGCCGGATTGCGCCCGGTGGCGAAGGCGTTCGGCTGGTCGTGCGGGGCGACGGCGACCGTGGGCATTGGGAGCCCGGCGCGCTGGCGGAGGGTGTCCACCATGGCGTAGAGCTCGGGAGCCTCCTGGGCAGTGACCACCTTGGCCCCGTAGGCGCGCAGGACCATGCGGCTGGAGCCCCAGTACATGAAGAGGTTCATGGCCGCGGCGAGGCCGATGGCGATGACCGCGCCCCCGGCGCCGCCGAGTGCCTGGCCGATGGCGACGAAGAGCGCCGTCATCCCGGCCATGAGGACGAAGACCTTGACGTTGTTCACGAGCATCTCCTTGGGGAATGCAGGGGTGAAAACGCAACGGCGAGACCTTCGCCCCGCCGTTTGCGGGTACGAAAGTCTCGCCGAATCCCTGTGGGGGACCCAATCGGCCGTGCGCCCTGGTGGACGCAGTCCTGACGAACCGATTGCGCGGGTTGGCCCCGCGTAGCTACTCCCTTTCTTCCGGGATGAATACCGGTGGGGTGGGGCGGAGTTCCGGACTAGCGGACTAGCGGACTAGCGGACTAGTCGTGTCGGGTGGACGGGCCGGTCCGCGCCACCCATCCCCGCCGTCCATTGCCCACTAGCCCACTAGTCGACTAGTCCACAAATGGCGCCCGGTCCACCCGTCCAGCCCTCCACCCGCCTAGATTCACGCCGTGCCCGAGCCGCTCAATCCCCGCCGCCTCTTTATGGGGGCTGCCAAGAAGTACTTCCTGGAAGCGATCGAGAAGAACGACGATCGGCCGGAAGTGCGGGATGAGCCGCCCCGCTTGACTCCCCGAGCCATCGAGAAAACCCGTATGTCCCGTACCCGCGAACGCGTCCTCGCCAACCTCGACGACATGTACCGCGACGCTTTCGAGCGCGCCAAGGCCGGCGGTGATGACGGCCAGATGCAGAGCCTCGATTTTGCGTACCGGCGAGAGCAGCTGTACTTCGAGATTCTCCTGGATATCCGGGATGCGATGGAGCGGCGGTAGGTCGGACGAGATGGACGAGATGGACGAGATGGACGAGACGGACGGGATGGACGAGATGGACGAGATGGACGAGTAGCACGAGAACGTGGCTCGTTTGGAAAGACGTTCCCATGCTTCCCGTGCTTCCCGTGCTTCTCATGCTTCCACACTTGAACTCCTTCCGCCGAAAAGTCGATGCGCTCCTCCCTCCTCGTACTCACTGTTCTCGCAGCGGCGTGCGACATGAGCGGTAGCACCCCGAAAAAAGGCGCGATCACGCTCGCCGTCGTGAATGCCCGTGTCTGGACCGGCAATGCCCAGCGCCCCTGGGCCGACGCGATGGCGATCAGCGATGATCGCATTGCGGCCGTGGGCTCGAGCGCGGAGGTGCGCAAGCTCGCGGGTTCCGCCGAGGTCATCGACGCGAAGGGGCAGATGGTCGTGCCGGGGTTCATCGACGCGCACGTCCACTTCCTTGCAGGCGGCTTCGGCCTCGCGTCCGTGCAGCTTCGCGACGCAAACACGAAGGCGGAGTTTGTGAGGCGCATCGGTGAGTTTGCGAAGACGATGCCCAGGGGAGCATGGATCACGAACGGCGATTGGGATCACACGCTGTGGGGTGGCGAGCTACCGCGGAAGGAATGGATCGACTCGGTTACGCCGGACAACCCGGTGTGGATCAACCGACTCGACGGGCACATGAACCTCGCGAACTCGGCGGCCCTTGCTGCGGCTGGCGTGACGGCGGCGACGGCGGACGTCGCCGGGGGAGAGATCGTGCGGGACGCGTCCCGGGCGCCGACAGGGGTGCTCAAGGACAACGCCGGGGCGCTGGTGGAACGCATCATGCCGGCCCCTCCACCCGAGCTCGAGGACCGCGCCCTCGATACCGCCATGACGTACGTGGCGTCGCGAGGCGTGACGAGCGTGCACCACATGGGCGACAACTGGAACGACCTCGCGATCTTCCGCCGGGCCGCGGCCGCGAATCGGCTGCGCACCCGCGTCTACGCCGCGATGCCGTTGCGCACGTGGGAGCAGCTCCGGGACACCGTGGCGGCGAGCGGTCGCGGGGACGCGTGGCTGCGCTGGGGGATGCTCAAGGGCTTCGTCGACGGCTCGTTAGGCTCGCACACCGCGGCGATGTTCGCCGGCTTCACCGATGCCCCGAAGGACACCGGGCTGTTCATCACGACGCCCGAGACGCTGTACGCGCGCGTGAAGGGCGCCGACAGCGCCGGGCTCCACGTGACGGTACATGCCATCGGGGATCGCGCCATCCGCACACAGCTCGACATCTTCGAGCGCGTGGCAAGGGAGCATGGGGCACGGGATCGCCGCTTTCGCATCGAGCATGCCCAGCACATCGGGCCCGACGACATGGCCCGCTTTGCACAGTTGGGCGTGATCCCGTCGATGCAGCCCTACCACGCGATCGACGACGGGCGGTGGGCGGACCAGGTGATTGGACCGGAGCGTTCCTCCCGGACCTACGCGTTTCGTTCGCTCCTCGACAACGGGGCGCGCCTCGCGTTCGGATCCGATTGGTTCGTGGCCCCGCCGTCGCCGATCCTGGCGATCTACGCGGCCGTGACCCGGCGTACCATCGACGAGAAGCGCCCCGGGGGCTGGGTGCCCGAACAGAAGATCACGGTCGAAGAGGCCCTGCGCGCCCACACCATGGGCTCGGCGTACGCGTCGTTCGAGGCGAAGGAGAAGGGATCGCTCGAGGTGGGCAAGCTGGCCGATTTCGCCGTGATCGACCGTGACCTCACCACGATGCCCCCCGACTCCATACGCGACGCACGCGTCGTGATGACGGTGGTGGGTGGCAAGGTGGTCTTTCGTAGCGCCGGGCCCACACCGTAGTACGCCGGCAGGCGCTCGCGGCTGGGCCTCAAAGCGAGAACGACACGGGGCTCCGGCCTGCGCCGGAGCGACGCATCAGCGTTGTGCCAGTGTCCCCGCCCGCACGGTGCGCGTGCTGAGTCGCGCCTGATGGGCCCAGCCGGACAAGCCCCGGGACCTGATCCGCACCCACCCGGCGCGTGATTCCCCGAGTTGGATACGGGTGTCGGGGCCGAAGGACCCGAGGAGGCGAGACCCGTGTTGCGGCGCCGCGCGCACGGTGACCCAGTTGCGCGCGACGACATTTCGCCATCGCACCGCGCCGGAGCGCGAGGGCGCGCGCGTCGCCACGCGCGTGGGGGGCGAAACGACGGCCGCAGGTACCGGTACCAGAGGAGCCTCGGTGCGCGCC
>JACMLI010000448.1 GCA_014379705.1 Gemmatimonadaceae bacterium | reverse complement strand
CCTCGAGCACCACGCGCGGCCAGTCGGTCTCGGGATGGCCGCGCAGGGCGTGCGGACGCGTGCCGGCGAGCAGTTCGTACAGCACCACGCCTAACGAATACACGTCGCTGCCCGTCGTGACGGGCTCCCCGCGCCACTGCTCCGGTGAGGCGTACTCCGGCGTGAAGGCGCGGAGGCCGGTGCGCGTGACCTCGGCCTCGTCTTCCCGCACCAGCGTGGCGATGCCGAAGTCCAGCAACTTCACCTGTCCACCGTGCGTCACGAGAATGTTGGACGGCTTGAGGTCGCGGTGTATCACGAGCTCCTGATGCGCGAACTGCACGGCGTCGCACACGGCAAGGAAGAGCGCGAGGCGCTCCTCGATACTGGCACGTCGTTCGTCGCACCACGCGTCGAGCGGCGCGCCGTCCACATACTCCATCGCGAACCAGGGCTGCCCGTCGTCGGTGAGGCCCCCATCCACGAGGTGGGCGACGTTCGGGTGGTCGAGCCGCGCGAGGATCTGCCGTTCGCGCAGGAAGCGTTCGCGCGTGTCGCGCGCACCGAATCCACGATGGACCACCTTGACCGCCACCCGCTGCTCGAACTGGCCGTCGGCGCGCTCCGCGAGGAAGACGGTACCCATGCCCCCGCGACCGAGTTCGCGGACGATGCGATAGACGCCGACCCGGGAGTCGGCGCCAGGGGCTGCTCCGGCATCGTGGGCGAGTGCGCCGGCCACGAGCGAGGGTGACAGGCTCACCGGAAAGGCGTCGCCAGCGGCCCCCTCCAGAAACCGCTCCATCCACGCGAGAAGTGGGAGGTCATCGCCACATTGTGCCTCGAGGAGCGCGCGCGCTTCCGGGTGCGGAAGCACCATCGCTTCATCGAGAAAGGGCTCGAGGCGAAGCCACTCTTCCCGTGTGGGTGAGCGTACGCCAGGTGCGGGGCGGGGGGATGTCACGATCGTGCGCAAGGACGCATACAGGGACGTTCGCATGTTCCGGCGGTGACGGCCAGCGGGAGCAGGCCGGCACCGCGCCGCTGTTCGCTCCGGCCTGTCGCGTCCCCTTAGATTCGACAAGCATCGCCTGTGTCCGGCCCCCCGCCGAGCGGACTTCCCAATAGAGCAGCGCAGAGGGCATTGATGAACGTGATGCAACGCAACAACGTCCACGTCCACGGCCGGGGTCCCACCACCCTGGTGTTCGTGCACGGGTTCGGCTGCGACCAGAACATGTGGCGCCTGACCGAACCGGCCTTCCGCGACAAGTACCGCACCGTCCTGCTCGATCTCGTGGGGAACGGCAAGTCCGACCTCGCCTTGTACGATGCAACGAAGTATGCGTCCCTCGACGGATATGCGTCCGACCTCCTCGAGGTCGTGAAGGAGGTTGCCGACGGCCCCGTGGTGTTCGTCGGTCACTCCGTGAGCGCGACCATCTGCATGCTCGCGGCCAATCGTGAGCCCGACGTGGTCCGCGCCCAAATCATGGTGTGCCCGTCCCCGAACTACATCAACGACGAAGGGTACATCGGGGGCTTCACGCGCCCCGACATCGAGGGGCTCCTTGAGACACTCGACGCGAACTACCTCGGCTGGTCCGCCGCGATGGGTCCGGTCATCATGGGGGCTCCGGACCGGCCGGAGCTGGGCGTCGAGCTCACGAACAGCTTCTGTCGGACGGACCCGGCCATTGCCGCGGGCTTTGCCCGCGCGACATTCCTCTCCGACCATCGTGCCGACGCGAGGCGATGCGTCACGCCCACGCTGATTTTGCAGTGCACCGACGACGTCATTGCACCCCGAAGTGTCGGCGACTTCATGCACGAGGCGCTGGTCGCCAGTGACCTCGCGCTGATTGAGAACGTCGGCCACTGCCCGCAGTTGAGCGCTCCGGCGCCCACGGTGGCCGCGATCGACGCGTACCTGACGACGCTGCTCCGCCCGGAGTGACCGTGGTGACGCTGCCGGCATACGACGCGTTGTTCGAGCACGCCGCGTGCGGGCTGCTCGTGACTTCGCCCGACGGCACGATCCAACGCGTCAACACCACCTTCTGCGAGTGGTTGGGCTACGCGGCCGATGAGCTGATCAGCACGCGTCGCGTGCAGGACTTGATCACGGTCGGCGGCCGGATCTTTCACCAGACCCATTGGGTTCCGATGCTGCAGATGCAGGGCTCGATTTCCGAGGTCAAGCTCGATGCGCTGCACCGCGATGGGCGAAGCATCCCGATGCTCTTCAACGCCGTGCGCCGCCGGCACGGCGACGAGACGCTCGACGAACTTGCGGTGCTCATCGTGAGCGACCGCCAGAAGTACGAGCGTGCGCTGCTCGTCGCCCGCAGGGGCGCGGAGGAGGCCCAGGTCCGCCTCCGGGAGGCCGACCGACGCAAGGACGAGTTCCTCGCCACGCTGGCGCACGAACTCCGCAACCCGCTCGCCCCCATCCGGAACGTCGTCGAGATCCTCAAGATGCAGCGGCTCGTGGATCCGTCCCTCGTGTGGGCCCGCGACGTGCTCGAACGGCAGGTCATGCAGATGACGCATCTGGTGGACGACCTGCTCGAGGTCTCGCGCATCACGCAGGGCAAGGTCGACCTCCGGCTGCAGCGGGTGGTCCTCGCGGAGGCGCTCCGCGTGGCCGTCGAGGCGGCACGGCCGCTGGTCGTCGCGGCCAGGCACACCCTCGAGGTCATCCTGCCCGACGAGACGATCGTCCTCCACGCCGACCCGACGCGGCTCACACAAATGATCCTGAACATCCTGAACAACGCGGTGCGCTATACGCCCGACGGCGGGCACATCTCGGTGGCAGGCGCGGTCGTTGGGGCCGACGTGGTCGTGACGGTGCGGGATTCGGGGATCGGCATGACGCCGGAGCAGGTCACGCGGATCTTCGAGATGTTCACGCAGGTCTCCTCCACGTCCCGACGATCGGAAGGAGGCCTCGGGATCGGGCTCGCGCTCGTGAAGGCGTTTGCCGAGCTGCACGGGGGTCGCGTCGCGGCCCGCAGCGAAGGGCTTGGTCGGGGAAGCGAATTGACCCTGGTGCTCCCCATCGGTGTGCCAAACGATCGCGTGCCCGACGTCGAACCGGCGGCGCGCGCCCCGGTCACGCGGCGCCGCATCGCCGTGGTCGACGATACCGTCGATGCCGCCGACAGCATGGTCCTGGTGCTCGAGGCGCTGGGGCACGAGGTGCGCGTGGCTCACGATGGACTCGCCGCCGTCGCGCTGGCCGCCGAATTTCGGCCCGACGTCGTACTCCTCGACATCGGGCTTCCCGGCATCGATGGACACGAAGTCGCGCGTCGGATCCGCGAGGCCCCATGGGGCAGGGAGCAGCTCCTCGTGGCCCTCACGGGCTGGGGCTCGCAGGAGGACCACGACGCCACGGCGCGCGCCGGTTTCGATGTGCACCTCGTCAAGCCGGTCGGCGTCGACCACCTTCAGTCGGTCCTCGCAACGCTGGACGCGAACCGCGCGCGGTAATTGCCACGTCGGAAGGGTGTGTCGAATCCCGGAGGCCGGACAGTGAAGAGCGGGTGGCTGGTGAACGAGCGTGGCGGACGCTTGCGTCGAGATGTGGTGCGCGTCGGCTACGGCCTCTTCTATGTCGCCGCCGGCCTCAATCATTTCGTGAATCCGGAGTTCTACCTCGCCATCATGCCACCGTACCTGCCGTGGCATGGCCCGCTCGTGTTCCTGAGCGGCGCGGCCGAGGTGGCGCTCGGGGCATTGCTGTGCATCCCGCGCACGACGCGTCTTGCCGGCTGGGGACTCATCGTCATGCTCCTTGCGATCTTTCCGGCGAACCTGCACATGGCGCTGCACGCCGAGCAGTTTCCACAGTTGCCGTCGATCGCCCTGTGGCTCCGGCTCCCGATCCAGGCCATCCTCATCGCCTGGGCGTATCACTACGCCCGACGCGGCGCTCGTTGAGTGCACGCGTTCCTCGTCGCGCGCCTGACCATCTCAGGGCCGGCGCGCGCGGCACGGACTTCGCGAGTGTGAGGGGTGACGCACTCCGGACGGTATCGCATGCGCCGCACACTCAGGCATCACCACCTCACCATGCTCGGGCTTGGCTTCGCCCTCGCCGCATGCGAGACGACGACCTTCATGTATGCACTGCCCTACGAGGCCGGCACGGATGTGCTTACCTGGCAGGACCACGAGACGCACGCCAACGGCGGCAAGCAGCTGGACCTGGCGGGCGTGCACGGCAGGGCGCCGTATCGGGTCGTGGCCGCGCGGCCGGGCGTGGTACGATTCATTGCCGATACGCATTCGGTGAATTGTCACTCGCCGGACCAGTGCTACAACAACTACGTCTACCTGCAGCATTCGCCGGGCAACGAGTGGTCGAAGTACTCCCACCTGGCGACGGGCACCGTCACAGGAGCGGCCGGGCTGCAGGTCGGGTCGCAGGTCGTCGCCGGGCAGTACCTGGGTGACGAGTCCAATGTGGGCATGGCGACCGGGACAAACGATGGACGGCATCTGCACTTCGAGGTCGTCGTCCCGGATGACCCAGCGACGGCGGCGCCGGTCGGTTTCGCCGGCGACTTTCCCGCCACGCTCAAGATCCCTCGCTTCTGCGGAGTGCCCGGCGCGCTGGTGATCAAGGACAGCATTTACACGGCGAAGGCGTGTCCCTGGGACTGACCCCAATGTCTACGCCACGAGCGCGCTCACGAGCGCCTGCGACAACCAGGATTCGTATCGGTCGGGCGTCCACCCTCCGGCGTGCACCAGCATGCGATACACGTCGCGACTCGTGTACATCCACATGATGCGGCGGGCCTCCTCGAACGAGATCCCGCGCTTGAGGAAACCCGCGCCTTCGAGTCTCCGCAGCCGCTCCTCCTGCATGGAAAAGCGCGCGGCCTCGAATTCCTCCTCGAGGCGCCGCAACGCCACCGAGAAACCCGAGGCACCCCGGATCAAGCCGACCTGGTCGCTCTCACTCTCGTAGATCGCCCGCGAGATGGCGGCCGTGCGTCCCACCGCGACAACAGGATCGGTGATGCCCTCGAGCATCGCTTGCGCCGCCTGAAAGCGTGGACCGAACAACGCCCCCTGAAGCAGGACGCGAAGGATCCCCTCCTTGGACTTGAACAACGCGAACACGGTGGAACTCGCGACGCCCGCCTTCGCGGCGATCTCGGCGATGGTCACGCGGTCGATGCCGCGCTTCGAGAAGAGCGTTCGCGCACCCTCCAGCACGGCCCGGCGCGTGGCGTCGGCGCCCTCGGCGCGCAGGGACGAGTCGTAGCGGCGTTTCAATGACCTTGCCATATTGGATATAGTAAACTACAATCAATACTCCAGCGAGCCCCCGCTCGACTTCCGGAGACTTCCATGTCAATCACTGCCCGTGCGTCATCCACCCATGCGAACGCTGCACGATTCGCCATCATCGCCGCCATGGGGGTCCTCGTCCTGCTGGCCCTGCTCCACCCGCTCAGCCCCGAGTTCGCGCCGTCCTGGCGCATGGTGAGTGAGTATGCCACGGGCGCGTGGTCGTGGGTGCTGTCGCTGATGTTCGTAAGCTGGGCCGTGAGCACGTGGGCGCTCGCGGCCGCCTTGCGACCGTTCGCCGGCTCCGGGGTCGCAAAGGCCGGCCTCGTCGTGCTCATCATCGCCGGCGTGGGTGAGGCGAT
>JACMLI010000447.1 GCA_014379705.1 Gemmatimonadaceae bacterium | reverse complement strand
TCGGTGCGATCGCCTTGGCTCCGGCGAGTAGCCAGCACGAATTACGAGAATCACGCGCAGTACGAGAAGCATGGGAGGCACGCCAGATCACGCCCAACACACTTCGTGCTTCCCGTGCTTCCCCACTTCTCGTGATTCGTGCAGTCAGGTTCTGGGAGTGTTAGACTCGGGGTTCACAGTGAGGAGCCGGAGGGGGGGTGGATGTCGCCTGATCGCACATGGAACGCGAGTGCTGAGGACGCCCGACGCAAGGCGCTCGACCAGGTGCGCCGCACCCCCGGGTACCTCTCTGATCGCGAGGCACGGTTCCTCTTCCTGCTCGGGGCCCTCGCACCGGGCTCCGGCGACGTCCTGGAGATCGGCAGCTTCAAGGGGCGTTCGACCGTGGCCCTGGCGTCCGGCGTGCAATGGCGTGGTGAGGGAATCGTGCACGCCGTGGATCCCCATACGGCCCCATCGCCGACCGACCCGGACCTCAAGGGGAGCACGACCACCTGGGACGACTTCACGGACAACATCAGGGATGCCGGCCTGACGTCGCTCGTGCGCGCCCAGCGGGCCTTCTCCCAGGATATCGCTCCAGCGTTCGGAGGCTTGCTGCGCGTGCTCTGGATCGACGGGGAGCATACGACCACCGGGGCCCGCCGCGACCTGACGCTGTTCCGGCCGTTCCTCATTCCTGGTGCCATCGTCGCGATGCACGATGTGCTTGGGACGTGGGAAGGATCCTTGCGTGTGTTCTGCGAGGATGTGTTGGCCGGCGATGACTTCGGAGCCGCGGGCTTCTGCGGGTCGATCGGCTGGGCGCAGTTCCTGCCCGGACAAGGGGGAGCACTCGGCCATCGTTTCCGGCGTCGACTCCTCGCGATCCCGGCGGGTCAGCTGATCCCGGTGGCCGCGTCTGGTCGCGGGCTCGTCGGACTGAACAAGCTGCGCTACAAGATCTGGCGCCCACTGGCTCCACACGGTGAGGTGAACCCGGCGCGGTGGCTCGACCGCATCGAACATGGTACGACGCGGGGCTCCGGCCCCCGGCTGACAGCCTGCTGGGGCCTGCTTCGCCGGAGCGACGAAGCAGGCAGTTGAACTGCGGCCGTCCGGGGAACGCCTCGTCACAGATCCCGGGACGCGGCAACTACCGCGACGTAGCATGGCGGTGTCTCTCGATCGAGGCCCCATTGCTCCCCGGCATGCGTCGCGCGGTCATCGTCCTTTCGGTCCTGCTCGTCCCCAGGACAGGCAATACGCAGGTCAACGCTCCCCCCGGCTACGACCGCCCCGCCATGGTGTACGACGCCAGGCGCGGTGTCATCGTGCACTTCGGCGGCGGCGACAACATCCGACTCTCCTCAGGCGAGACGTGGGAGTGGAATGGCACCGCGTGGACAAAGCGCGACGTGCAGGGACCGTCGGGTCGTTTTGCCCACAACATGGTGTACGACAGCCGGCGCCAGCGCGCGGTGCTCTATGGCGGAGGAGCCTACGGCGCCGACCCGACCGGTGAGACCTGGGAGTTCGATGGCACGCACTGGGAGCAACGCGAGAACGGCAATGCGTATCCCGGCCCGCGGGGTGGCTTTGGCATGGCGTACGATTCGGCGCGCGATCGTACGGTGTTGTATGGCGGCTACGGTGCGGGCGATCGCACGTCGAGCGGTGAGACGTGGGAGTGGGATGGCACGCGTTGGAACCGCCTCGACATCCCGGGGCCAACCGCAAAGGCGTTCATTCGCATGGCGTACGACGTGCGACGCCAGCGGGTCGTGGCCTTTGGCGGACGCGGGGGCGGCGCCGAAACGTGGGAGTTCGATGGTCGGCAGTGGACAAAGAGGGCGAACGACGGTCCGCCGCCACGCGATCATCACGCGATGGCCTGGGACAGCGGCCGGCAACGCGTGGTGGTGTTCAGCGGTGGCGGGCAGCCCACGGGAATCGGTGCCTATCGGCCCACCAACGACTGGCTCACCGACCTGTGGGAGTGGGATGGCACTCGCTGGACCGAACGGGCGAGTGCCGGGCCGCCGCTGCGCGTGGCCATTCCGGGACTTGCCTTCGATGAACGGCGCCGTGTACTCGTCGCCTTCGGCGGTCGCCCCTTCGGCACGTGGGAGTGGGACGGCTCGCGCTGGCGCGCCCCGCTAGGCGGGCTCGCCCCCGCCCCGCGCGCTGGGCACGTCATGGCCTCGGGAAGCTCGTCAGGCGGGGTTTGGATGACGAGCGGACAGGTCGGCGAAGAGCGGAGAACCGTGGATACGCTCTGGAAGTGGAACGGCGTGGCCTGGCGCCCGGTTGCCAACAACGGCCCGCGGTATCGCTCGCTTCCTGCCGCAGCCTTCGACACGCGCCGCAACGTGCTCGTGCTCCACGGCGGGGCGGGCCTCATCAACGAGAACCGCTACGGCGACACGTGGGAGTGGACTGGCACCGCATGGAGCGAACGTCCCGTGGACTCGCCAGGCGCGCGCGATCACCACGCGATGGCCTTCGACGAGGCGCGCGGGACGATGGTGATGTTCGGCGGGCAGGACGCCACGCGCGCATGGATCCACAGCACCTGGCTCTACGATGGCAACGCGTGGCGGCAGGGAGATTCCACCGCGCACCCGCCGGGGGTCGTGCATCATGCGATGGCGTATGACGCGCGCCGACAGCGCGTCGTGCTGTACGGTGGAGGTACGCAGGATCGCGGCAGGTTGCGCGACGTGTGGGAATGGGACGGCGTGCGCTGGCAGGTCGCCCCGTCATCGACCCCGGGGCCAGTGGTCTCGCACCACCGGATGGTCTACGACGCCGCACGCGGCGTCACGCTGCTCTTTGGTGGCACGGAGACGTGGAGCTGGGACGGCACGAGCTGGCGTCGCCTCGCAACCACCGGGCCATCGCAGCGACTGGTGAGCGCGATGGCCTACGATGAGCTGCGCCAGCGCGTCGTGCTGTTCGGCGGGAGCGGCCCGGGTGGCGCACCACCCCACAGCTCCTTTGCCGACACGTGGGAGTGGGATGGCACGGCGTGGCGCGAAATTCGGTGACTTTACGTCATCCCGGTCCGGCGAGCGCAAGCGAGCCGAGAACCGGGACCCAGAGTCGTCTTCTATCCACCCCCTCGCACCGAAGCGAAGGGGATTAAAAACAGCCGCTCTTCGACCGCGTTTCGATCCGCGCCGCGCCGCATGCGCGTGAAGAACAACGTCTTGCCATCCGGGCTCACACTCGGCGCGAACTCCGAGAGCGGCGTGTTTACCGCGGGACCGAGGTTCCGCGGCGTGGACCAGTTCGCCCCGCGTCGCTCGCTGATGTAAAGGTCGGAATCGCCATGCCCCCCCGCACGCGCCGACCCGAACACGAGCCACGACTCGTCAGGCGCGATGAAGGGATTCGACGCGTTTTCCGGTGGCGCGTTCACGACGGCCAGCGTCTCGGGCGCACTCCATCGATCGCCGGAGAGCGGCATGGACCGTAGTATCCACGATCTCCGCACGGGAACGTCCTGTGCGGCTGTGTAATACAGAGCGCCGCTCGAGGCCGCGGTGGCAAAGAAGTCGCTGCCCGGGGTGTTCACGGGAGCGGGAAGTCGCCGAGGTGTGCCCCACCCGTTGGCCTCGCGGTCCACGTACCAGATGTCGAAGTCGCTGCGCGAGGAATCGCGTCCCTCGGCTGGGCGCGCCGAGTTGAACCAGAGTCGGCGTCCGTCGGGAGAGATCGCCGGATCGATGTCTTGCCACGTCCCCGAGAAGGATGCGGTGTCCGGCAGGCCCCACGCACCCGTCGCCGTGCGCCGCGACTCGAGGATGACGAGGGAGGGGGGCCCGCCGGGGACGAGGAAGCGGCGCTCGACAGTGTAGAGTGCGGTCCCATCCGGAGTCAGGGCCACCATGAAGCGATGTCCGTTGGACACGACACCCGGTGCGAGTTCTACGGCCGTGGCATTCGGTATCTCGCCGGCGACCCGTGAACGGGTACACCCCGCCATCACGAGCACTGCGATCGCAACTCGCCACGCCACCGGACTGATGGCCACGGCGAGCGGGCGAGGCTTCGAGCTGTCGTACATCATGCATCTCCTCCGAAACGTGGAAGGCGCCAGGCGTGCGCGCGATACGCGCAACCTCTCTCACGCTCGAGTGCCGGAGGAGTGCGATGTGCCCGATCAAGGATTCCATGGGGTGAACGAACGATGCACGTCATGACGAAGGGACGAGTCTCCCTGATGCCTGCGCCGGCCATGTCGGTCGGGGTTATCGCGCTCGCGGTCACCGCGGGCATCACGCTGCAGATACTCGCCAACCACCGTCTCACGGGCCGCCCGACGCCGGTGTCGCTCGCGCTCACGTGGGCGATGTCCACCACCGGCGCGTGGATCTTCGCGGTCCTGTTGTCACTCTTCCTCGCCGGCCTGGCGGTGCGCATCCGCCTTGTCGTGCCTCGCGCGGCGGTGCTCATCATGCTCGCGGTGCTGTGCGTTACCATCGCGGTCACGGCTCGCGCCCTCGTCGATACGCTGCTCCCGTCGACGGTTCAGCAGGGGCTCACGGGCGTCGATCTCTGGATTCGCTACTTCGTGCGGTGGAGCGGTCCCGGCATGCTGGTCGCGCTCGCGGTCGTCGCCTTACCCACGTTGCAATCTCGGCTTACCGTGGGCGCGCAGCCGGAGGCCACTCCCTCGCCATCACCGGAGCCGACGACGGACCCACTCGACGTGGTGGTCGTTCGCATCGGGGAACGATCGATCCCCGTGGCGCTTTCCCAGGTCCACTGGATTGGCGCGGCGGGCAACTACGCAGAGTTGCACGGCGCGACGGGTCACCACCTGGCGCGCATCACCATGTCCGACCTCGAACGGCGCCTCGATCCAGCGCGCTTCGTGCGCGTGCACCGCTCGGCGATCGTCGCGCTGCCATCGATCCGCGCAGTGCGTCCTCGACCGAACGGAAGCACCGAGGTCGTGATGGTAGACGGCACGGTGGTTCCGCTCAGTCGCGTTGGACGAAAGGCACTCGAAGCGAAAATGGGGTCGCGAGGTTGACGCTCGGTCAGCCCTTGCTCCCGCCGCGCTTGTTGCCGCCCTGACTCCCGCGCTGGCCGCGATCGGCGTCGCTCCCCTGGCTCTTGTCGTCCTTGACGTTGCGATTGCCACCGGCGAATTGCCCGCGATCCTCGGTGTTGGTGTCGTTCTCCTCGGGCTCGCCACTTCCCTGCTGGTTTGCGCCGTCCGGCTTTGTGCCCTTGTCCTTCGCCATGGTCGTGACCTCGGTCTGGTGTGATTCTCGTGGACTGCTTCACCGGACACGCTATGGTCGGCAGGCGTTCGGCACATGGCGCCGAGGGGTCTGTCGCTTGTCCCTCTTGGGGTCAGACTCCAAGCCGCCCTCTTGGGGTCAGACTCCATCCTCTTGGGGTCAGACTCCAAGCCGAGGTCCTCTTGGAGTCTGACCCCAAGCCCTTTCCAAGCCCTTTAGCCAGGCCCTCTTGGAGTCTGACCCCAAGCCCTTTGGAGTCTGACCCCAAGGCCTTTGGAGTCTGACCCCAAGGCCTCACGGGACGACTCGGGGTCCGGCCTGCGTCGGAGCGGCGACTTGCCGGGAACAGCTAGCGTGGCTTCGCCAGGCCCAGCGCGTAGCGGAACAGGTTGTCACCGAGGCGCGTCGCTGCCGGCTTGGCATTGTAGTTGTCGAAGCGCGTGCAGCCCAGGATCATGTGTCCCTGCTGCCAGGCGGCCTCCACGATGATCGGGTTCTTCTTCCCGCCTGGCAGCCTCGCGAGGACCTTCCACTCCT
>JACMLI010000446.1 GCA_014379705.1 Gemmatimonadaceae bacterium | reverse complement strand
AGCGGCTCCTCCGCCACCTAGCGAGAGCAGCGCCGGCCCCGGGCAAAAGCCGCTCAATCCCCACCCCACGCCTGTGGACAGTGAGGATAAGGGCCGAAGTCATCGCGCGCCAACGCCGATAACCTCTCATCTAATAAGAAACGCTGCCCGTTCAAGGAGCGGGTACGGTGCGGATGTCCACGTGGACACCGATGTCCGCGAGGCGACGAAGGAGTCGCTTCGTGAGCTTGGAGCGATCCCGCTTGTCGAAGTAGGCCCCGGTCAGCTCCCGATACGGGACGCCGTCGCGCAGGATGTGATAGGCGGCGGTGAGCATCGAGGCGGCGACAGCGACGATGGCCTTCATCGGGCCCCGACGGCTCTTGAGGCGAAGGAATTGCGCGCGGAGGTAGCAGTCCTTCTTCCGCACTGCGCCCCAGGCGGCCTGGACGAGCGACGTCTTGAGCCAAGGAGCTCCCTTGCGGAGCCTGGTCGAGCGGCGCTTTCCCGCGCTTTCGTCGTTCCGGGGACACAGCCCTGCCCAGGAGACGAGGTGACCTGCCGTCGGAAACCTCGACATATCGATCCCGATCTCGCTGACGATGACGTTCGCTGTTGTCTCGCTGATACCGGGCATCGTCGTCAGCAGTGAAGTGCGCTCGCGAAAGGGCGTCAGGGTCTCCCCCACGCGCCCCTCCACGTCACGCACGGCGGCGGTCAGGGCGTCGATCTGAGCGAGATGCAGCTTGAGCAGAAAGCGATGGTGGTCGCGGACGCGCCCCCGGAGGGCCTCGACCAGCTCGGAGCGGCTTGCCTTCAGTCGTCCGCGGGTCAGCTCGACCAGGCGTTCTGGATCCGTCTCGCCGGCGACGAGCGCGTCGAGCAACGTACGACCACTCATGCCCAGCACGTTGCTGATGACCCCGGTGATCTTGATGTTGGCGTCCTCGAGGGTCTTCTGGATCCGCTGCGTGTGCTGAGCGATCTCGCGGACGAGTTGCTTGCGGGTACGTGTGAGATCGCGGAGTTCTTGCACGGGAGTAGGCGGCACGAAGCTCGCGCGAATCAGCCCGTGCGCCAGAAGGTCGGCGATCCACATCGCGTCGTTGACGTCGGTCTTCCTGCCCGGCAGGTTGCGAATGTGCATCGCGTTCGCAAGCACGAGCTCGAAGGAACTCTCCAGCACATGCCAAACGGGCTTCCAAAAGACTCCCGTCGATTCCATCGCAGCGTGCGTGCACCCATATTCGGCGAGCCAGTCGCACAGCGCGAGTAGGCCCTTGGTCGTCGTGTCGAAGGTACGAACCTCCTGAGTCACTTTTCCCCCAGCCGCGACGCGCACGCACGCGACGACGGTGTGCTGATGAACATCGAGCCCCGCACATTTGTCATGGACCACTTCCATCGTAACCTCCCTCCTCTGCGGTGCCGGCGTGGGGTTCGCGTCGACGGATTCTAATAAACGTGCTCCCGGGCGCTTGCGCGACCGTGGCAACAATATGGGGTGCTCGCGGAACCCCGGATCCAACTGTAAAACGGACTCATGGCACCAATATAAAAACGACCTCTGGGCCGACACCGACGCTGAAGCCTACTCCGTTTCCAGCATATGCGGGTCGTCCCAGGGACGGTGGGGAACTGTAAACTTCCCCGCGCTCTCCGGGGCCCGCCCCCCCGCGCTTCGCGGGCCACAGCCGTCAAGCGCCGCGCTCCCTCATGCTACGGCAGGGGTCCCACGGAGACACTCTGACCTTGGGCGAAATATTGAATGCCGTGTTTGCCGTCTCCGGTGACACAAAGGAACTCCGGGAGAGGGCGCCGTCGGGCCCCTCTGACTTGGTCCCAGATCACCGAATAGCCGCTGACGGCGTCGCTGGAGACGACGATCGCGCCGTTCGAGCTCATGCATACCCGGGCGACGGAAAACGCGATTCCGTCGGCGACGTCGATCATGCCGGTGGACTTCGTCCAGCGAAAGACGCGGTCCGCGCCTGGTTGGGTGCCCGCCCTCGATATTCCGGCAACGATGGTACCGTCCGCGCTGACGGCAACGCCCTGCGCCGAGCCGTCGCCAGGCAGTGACCCGATACTCGAAACACCGGAAGCTGCGGTCCACAGCATGGCACCGTTGTCACCGAGGAGTGAGTAACCGACCACGGCAGTACCATCCGCGTTGACGGCGCGCGCGCCGAGCTCGTTCAGCACCAACATCTCCGTACCCTCGGTCCAGACGAAAGTGCCTCGAGGCGGGCTGCTAGCTCCGGGGGGATCGCCGGATAAAAGCCCGACGACCACGCGGCCGTCGGCGCTCACGAACTCCGCGTGGGCCCCGATCCCCAGGGGAAGTGGGCCCACCTCGATCATGCCGGCTTCCCGAGTCCACCGGAAAGACCGAGAGAGAGCGTCGAGCTCGAAGGGATCGTACGTTGCCAGGATGCCGACCACGACGGATCCGTCGGCGCTGAGGTCCGTCGGCAAGCTGTAGGCGTAGTTGGGGAGCTTGTCGAAGGCGAGTTTGCCGGAGCCCTGCGTCCAACGGGCGCCCTCGAACGGAGCGCGCGTACCCGAAGGATTGGGCGAGACGCGTGCGGCGCCAATGATGGTCGTCCCATCGGCGCTGATACCGTAGACGTCGATGGCGTCTTCCAGAGACTGACTTCCCATGGAGGCCGTCCAGCGATACTGGTCGGAGGCGGAAAAATCACCCGGACGGCCGTCGCGGTCGAATAGTAGAGCGCTGCAACCCCCGGCGAGCGCGGATCCATCGAAGCTCGCGCCCACAAGGTGGTTGCTGATGACCGACCGGTAGCCGGACGGCACGTCGGCGCTGGCTGCGGTGAACCGAGGCGTGCATTCCACGCGCAGCCGATCCGACGAGCCTTCGCATGCAGGGATCGACATGACGGCCATCAATCCCAGGACCACATTCCAGTGACAGGCGAGCTTCGCCAATAGGCGCATGGTTCCGATCGTATGGGGGTTCGAACAAACGGACAAGCGCTCTGGATCTCACGAGCTGTTCGTGCGCTCGGCGCCTACCGACGTCTTCGCCTTCCTCGGCGTCCGCTAACGCGCTCACCGATCGACTGGTGATGGCGTCACTCTTTCGGGGATCACCTCAGCGCAGGATGCCGTCGATGCGCGACGTGCCCACGCCCATGGTGGTGGCGGGGCTGCCGAAGCCTTGGGCCAACGTGAGCAGGAAGTCGCCGTGGGTGCGGTTCACGAACAGGGCTTGACCGGTCTGAAAGGGCGTCTGGGAGCCGGCGACCAGCATGTAGGGGAGGTTGCGGTTGGAGTGCTGGCCGGCGGTGCTGTTGGCGTTCGGCCCGCCGAACTCCGACACGTGGAGGATCGTCGTGTGGTCGAGGAGCGTCCCGGTGCCGTCGGGGACGGCCGCCAGGCGGTCGAGCAGGAGCTTCATCTGGTCGAAGTACCAGCGCCGGATTCGCACGCGGTCTCGGGTCGACAGCGCGGCGGTGATGCGATGGCCGGCGTTGATGAAGGCGCCGTCCTCGGGGTGGGCCAGGCCATGCTCGCCGGCGCCCTTGTACTCGATGTTTGGCAGGAAGTCGTAACGGTAGTCGGTCAGGCTGTTGCCCGCGATCTTGTTGGTGCCGGAGGCCCCCCACTGCAGGGTGACCGCGGGGGCGTAGTCGAGCGCGAACGCCGTCACCACCAGCTCGCGCAGGAAGGGAGCGACGTCGGCGATTCGCGCGATGTCCTCCTGGGCGGTCTTCACGGTGGCGTCGTTCGGGTTGATGGTGGGCGTGAACGGCGCGGCCGCGCGCATCTGGGCCTCCAGGCCCTCCAGGCGCGCCACCTCCGACACGTACGCCTCGAGGCGTGGAGAGTGAGGAAAAGGGCCGAAGTCATCGCGCGTCAAGTGCCGACAATCTCCTATCTGTAAACTTCCCCGCGGTCTCCGGGGCCCGCCCCCCCGCGCTTCGCGGGGGAAGACAAGGACGGAACCGGGTCGCAGCGCGGAGGAATCCCCTTCCCGACGCGAAGGACATCGTGTCGGTAGCTTGGCGGAGACCCGGGGGGGCTCGAGATCAAGCGTCGAACTCGTTGGGGGCTGGCGGGTCGGGCTCGAACCCGGAGAGATCGATCGGCAGCTCGGCTTGCGGCGGCGGGCGCGGAGGGTGAACGGCGGGCGCTACGCTGGGCAGCCCCATGTGCTCCAGGATCCGACCGATGCCTGCTGGCGAAGTGATGGCAGCGACGATCTCCATTCGTCCCGAGCATCGCGTGCATTCCAAGACGTCCTTCAAGAACACCCGCCAGATCAGGGAGGCCCACGGAAATCGCCCCGGGCGCCGGGGCTTCTTCGCACATTCAACATCATCGGGCTCGCGACTCGCTCGACATCAGCCTCGCCTTCGTTTTCGCGAGGCACGATCTGGGCTCTCGCCGCGAAGGCGGGCGCCAGCACGCCGTGGTAGCGCGTGAGGTGCGCCCGGGGCCGGGGCACCAGCGCGACGAGCCGTTCCAACAATTCATGTGGCGTGAACAAGAACGCCGTGGTGCCATCACGCCAAGGACGTTTCAATCGAAGCTCCAGGCGCCCGTCGGCCAGTTGCGACAATCGGTCGGTCGCGATGGGCGGTCGGGCGAGATAGCGCGAGATCCGCTCGAGGCCCTGGCGATCGTTCGCGCCCACGCGGGTGGCGGCCTGAAGGTTGTAGCCTTCGACCTGCGCGCACAGGCGCCCCATGACGAACGCGTCGACGTCGGCGGTTGGGCCGCGCCCGCGGAGGTGGCGGAAACCGCGGGGCGGGCCTGTCGCCACGAGGAGTCTCTTGCTATCCCGGGGGGCGTTTTGGT
>JACMLI010000445.1 GCA_014379705.1 Gemmatimonadaceae bacterium | reverse complement strand
GTCGATCACGCCGTCCCGGGCGGCCAAGGCGAAGGGAACGAGGGAAAGGGGATCGCTCACGCAAGCGGCGTGGAAAAGAATACAGGGGTGGAGCGTCTTGTGTGGGACGCCTCGACGAGGCGGGCCGAGACGCATGTGGGCGAGGGCGAAACTAGCCATGGGATGCCCGCTTGCGCCACGCGTCATCGGCCGTGGCAGCACAAAGATGTGACTTTTATCACCGTTGCTAAGTCGCTTGTTGGCAACGAGTTCCTGCTTACATTGCACGCCTCAACCATTCGGAGCAGTTGATGGCCTTCGACGGGCTCATGGTCGGAATATCAGGAGTCCGCGGGCGCGTTGGCGAGGCCTTCACGCCGGAGGTGGCCTGCCAGTTCGCCGCGGCGTTTGGCGCGTTCTCCCTCAGGAGATCGTCGTCCAAGGCCATCGTGCTCGGGCGCGACAGCCGCGTCTCTGGGCCCATGTTCCACCACGCCGTGGTGGCGGCGCTCCAGTCCGTGGGCGCCCGGATCATCGACATCGGAATGGCCCCAACACCAACCGTGCAGCTGGCCGTGGAGCACCACCACGCCGCGGGTGGGCTCGCCATCACCGCGAGTCACAATCCCGTCGAGTGGAACGCCCTCAAGTTCATCGGTTCGTCTGGCCTGTTCCTCGACGCCGCTGAAGGCGCGGAGATGCGCCAATACCTCGAGAGCGGCACCCCTCGGGCTGCGTGGGACGCGCTCGGCGAGGTGGTTCCGGACACCTCTGCGGTGGAGCGCCACATCGCCGCGGTGCTCGCGCTTCCGTTCGTGGAGGTGGAGAAGATCAAGGCGCGTCGGCTGATCGTGGCGCTGGATTGCTGCCACGGCGCCGGCGTCGTGATCATGCCTCGCATCCTCGAGCAGTTGGGCTGCGACGTGCGGTCGATCAACCTCGAGCCCCACGGGCGCTTTCACCGTCCCCCTGAGCCGGTCGCCGAGAATCTCGGGGAGCTGGAGGCCCTGGTGCGGGCGACCGGTGCCGACGTGGGCTTCGCGACGGATCCTGACGTCGACCGCCTTGCCGTGGTGTCGGAGAAGGGGAAGGCGATTGGGGAGGATTGGACGCTGGCCCTCGCGACGCAGGTCGTGCTGGCTCGGACCCCGGGGCCCGTGGTCACGAACCTGTCCACCTCCCGAGTGCTCGATGACGTGGCGGGCCGGTATGGCAGCCGGGTCATCCGGGCCCCAGTCGGGGAAGTGAACGTGGCCACTCGGATGCGAACGGAGCGCGCAGTCGTCGGTGGGGAAGGGAACGGCGGCGTCATACTTCCCGACCTGCACCTTGGGAGAGATGCGCCGTTGGCCGCCGCCCTAATCCTTCAGCTCCTCGAGGAAACAGGCGGCACGCTGTCTGCAGTGGTGGCGTCGTACCCTCGATACGAGATCGTGAAGGACAAGCTCGATCGTCCTGAGGCTAGCCTGGATAGCGTATACGACGCCCTGCGGGCGGCATTTCCCGATGCGGACGTGGATACGCAGGATGGATTGCGTCTCTCGTGGCCGGATCGGTGGGTGCACGTGCGGCCGTCGGGAACAGAACCAATCGTGCGGGTGATCGCGGAAGGACCAACAGAAGCTGATGCGAGGGATCTGGTGCGTCGCTGTCGGATGCCACTGGATGCCCTCGTGCGGTAATTCAGGACTCAAAAGACTATGTGCGGAATCGTCGGATACGTCGGCCCCCGGGTCGCCACGCCATTGCTGATCGAGGGGCTCAAGCGCCTCGAGTACCGCGGGTACGACTCCGCCGGAGTCGCCGTGATGAACGGGTCCGGCGTGGAGACCGTGAAGGAAGCGGGGAAGATCGCGCGGCTCGAGGCGCTCCTCGCGACGACCCCGGTGCACGGCACGACCGGGATCGCGCACACGCGCTGGGCGACGCACGGGCCGCCGAACCAGAAGAACGCGCACCCGCACATGAGCCAGGACGGCAACATCGCCGTCGTGCACAATGGCATCATCGAGAATGCGAACTCGCTCAAGCGCATGCTCGAGAAGCGCGGCTACAAGTTCATGTCGGACACCGACACGGAAGTACTCGCGCACTTGATCCAGGAGACCTTCGACGGGAACCTCGAAGACGCCGTCATCGAGGCGCTCAACCAGGTCGAGGGCACGTACGGCATCGCCGTGATCTCCGCGATCGACACGCACAAGATCGTGGCGGCGCGCAAGGGCAGCCCGCTCCTCGTGGGACTCGGTGAGAACGAATACTTCATCGCGAGCGATGTCTCCGCGATCCTCGCGCACACGCGCCAGGTGGTCTACCTGGATGATGGCGAGATGGCCGTCGTCGATCGCAACGGCTATCGCATCATCGACCTGAATGCGGAGGAAGTGCTGCACAAGAAGGTCGCGCGCATCGACTGGGACCTCGCGCAGATCGAGCGCGGCGGCTTCGCGCACTTCATGCTCAAGGAGATCTTCGAGCAGCCGCACACGGTGGAGAACACCATGCGAGGCCGCCTGCTCCTCGACGAGGGCACGTCCAAGCTCGGGGGGCTCAACCTCACCGACGAGGAACTGCTCGCCTTCGACAACATCGTCATCACGGCGTGCGGCACCAGCTGGCATTCCGCGCTGATCGGCGAGGGATTGATCGAGGAACTGGCCCGCGTCCCGGTCGAGGTCGAATACGCGTCGGAGTTCCGCTACCGGAACCCGATCGTCGACGAGAAGACGCTGTGCATCGTGATCTCGCAGTCCGGCGAGACGGCCGACACGCTGGCGGCGATGCGCGAGGCGAAGCGCCGCGGCGCGCGGACGTTAGGCATCGTGAACGTCGTCGGCTCGACGATCGCGCGCGAGGCCGATGGCGGGATCTACATCCACGCCGGTCCCGAGATCGGCGTGGCGTCGACCAAGGCGTTCACGAGCCAGGTCATCGCGCTCCTGCTCTTCACGCTCAAGCTGGCCCGCCTTCGTGACCTGTCCCTCCTGCGCGGGCGCGAGATCATCACCGGCATGATCGAGCTGCCGCAGCAGATCCAGCAGATCCTGGACCGGGCGGAAGAGATCGAGAATCTCGCCGAGGAGTTCAAGCGAGCGAGCAATTTCCTGTACCTCGGCCGTGGCTACAACTTCCCGGCGGCGCTCGAGGGCGCGCTCAAGCTCAAGGAAATCTCGTACATCCACGCCGAGGGGTATCCGGCGGCGGAGATGAAGCACGGGCCGATCGCGCTGATCGACGAGATGATGCCGGTGGTGTTCATCGCCCCGCACGACTCGGTGTTCGACAAGATCACGTCGAACGTACACGAGGTGAAGGCACGCAAGGGTCGCGTCATCGCCATCACCAGCCGCGATGAGCCGGCGCTCGAGGGGATGCTGGACTACGAATTCCGGATTCCGGAAACGATGGACATCCTGATGCCAGTCCTCGCGTCGGTGCCTCTACAACTGCTGGCGTACTACGTGGCGGTGAAGCTGGGATCGAATGTCGACCAGCCCCGCAATCTCGCGAAGTCGGTGACCGTGGAATAAGGCCGGGTGGTGGGGTGGTCGGGTCGTCGAGTGGAGACCGCAATTTCTGATAGTTCGAGGGCGCATCCAGGACTGGGTGCGCCCTTCGTCATTCCACCCGACCACCCGACCACCCGACATATTGACGAACATCGATGCCACTGTTATACTCATCGAAGATCTTCAATACGAGAGCGCATGGCTCGCACACTGGAACTGGCAGAACGAAAACCCGGGGAACGCTGCTGCGACTTGCAGGCGCGGCCGTCCCTGACCTTCGAGGAAGCCGGCGCCGTGGCGTCGGACTTCGAGGTCCTCTCCCATCCGGTTCGGCTCCAGCTCCTCGACGTCCTCGCGCGCAACGAGGGACGCGTCTGCGTCTGCGACCTGGAGGCGGCCGTGCCCGTCAAGCAACCTACTGTCTCGCACCATCTCCGCCTCCTGCGCGAGGCCGGGCTCGTCGAGTCGGAGAAGATCGGTGTCTGGGCCCACTACCGCGTCAATCGTGAGCGCCTTGCCGGCATGCGCCAGCGGCTCTCCGATCGCCTCAAAGACCTGAGCTGAGGAACCGACCATGCAGGGACACACAGTGCGCGTCAACGACGTCGCCCCGTTCCACCCGGATATCTTGCACCCCGCACTCCGGCCAACGATCTACTGCCCCCACGCCCGCGTCGAGGCCTGCCTCGCGGGACATGGTCGTCGGGCGACCATGCAGGACGACGCGTGAGCGCGCG
>JACMLI010000444.1 GCA_014379705.1 Gemmatimonadaceae bacterium | reverse complement strand
CGGCGGCCTTCGCGGCGGCAGCCTTCGCTTCCGGGCTGGGCTCCTTGAGCACCATGGTCTGCCCCTCCCAACCGAACATCAGGCCCGATGCCGTCTCGATCGCCTTGATGGCATCGGTAGTCGAGGTGAGGGGTGCCGTGACCGAGACTACGCGGCTACCGAAGGTCGTGTCCTTGAGGAAGAGCTCCGTGCCATACCATTTCTTGATCTCGGCCAGCGCGTGCCTGAGCGGCTTGGCGTCGATCGCGAAGGTGCCGTCGATGTACCCGAAGGCCTCGTTGAGCTGGTTGGGGCTCGGCTGCGACGTCTTGCCGTCGGGCGTGACGAGGAGGGCCTGGCCGGCGGCGAGGACCTGTTCGCTCTCGTTAGGCTCCTGCACTTCCACCTTCACCGATCCCTGCTTCACGCGCACGATCACCGCACTGTCGGTCTTGTAGTGGCGCACCGCAAAGGCGTCCCCCGCCGTGGAGGTGAACATCACGTTGCCGGAAAGCACCTGGAACGGGACCGACGCGTTCTGCAGCGGCGTGAACTCCGCCACCCCTTCGAGCCCCACGCCGCGATGCGTCTCGTCAAAGTGCTCGGGAATCGTGACACGCGTTTCGGCGCCGAACATCGCCTTGCTGCCGTCGTCCAGCGTGACGTTGCCGCGCTGACCGGTGCCCGTCTTTACGTCCTTCACTGCCGACGTGATCGCGCGCTGGAGGCGACCCTTCTCCCCCGACTTCAGGAAAACGTAGCCGATGCCTGCCACCGCGGCCACGAGGACGCCCACCGCGCCCAGGCGGATGTACCACGGCGTCGTCTTCGACATCTGCTTGATGTGACCCGCCGACTGGTGCGCGAGCTTGTCCTTCATCTCGTGCGCCTGCGCGATCGCCTCGGCCGTCGGGCCCTGGATCGTCGTCATTACGCGCTTCCAGACCTCGTCAGCCGACGGGGCCGCCGCCGTGTGTTTCTTTCCGCCGTCGTCCCGCTTGCGAATGCCGGCGATGCGGCTGCGCTCGCGAACCGCGGCCTCATGCAGTCCCGCGTCGAGCGAGCTGGTAAACGACTCCGGCGTCGTCAGCGCGGCCCGATCGGCGAAGAGTCGCGGGAAGAAGCGCTCGACGACACGAGCGGCAGCCGTCTCGTCGTCCAGCGTTTCGCGGATCCGCGCGATCATCGCGGGATAGGCGGCGCGAAAGAGCGACTCGAAAGCGGAGAGGTCACCGCTCTTGAGCTTGGAGAGGAGGTCTGCGTTGAGTCCAGGAATCGTGAGGGCCATGGGACCGGAGTGCCGCGTGACGGGCACCAATGTGGGGGAGGGAACAGCCCCCGCTCGCGCGCATCGGACCGGGGGTCACAGCGGCCCAAGGTGCGCGACGTGCCACCGGTTTCGCTAGGGGCGAATCAGTGATTCGCCCCCCGCGAAGCGTGCCCTACTCGCTCTTGATGGCCCGGACCGGATCGACACTGGCCGCGCGACGCGCGGGCACCCAGATCGCAAGGGCCGCCACCCCCGCCAGGATCAGCGGCACGCCTATGAAAGTGACCGGATCCAGGGCGTTGGCCCCGTACAGGACGCCCCGCAGCAGCTGCGACGCCCCAAGGGCCGCCGCCAGACCGATCGCCCCACCGATCGCCACGAGGGTGAGCCCCTGGCGCATGACCAACCCCACCACTTCGCCCCGCGGCGCGCCGATCGCCATTCGAATCCCGATTTCGCGCGTTCGCTGCGAGACCGAATACGACATCACCCCGTAGATGCCGACCGAAGAAAGGATCAACCCGAGGAGCCCGAACACGGCGAGGGCCCCGCCCGCCAGTCGCGCCGGCATGAGCGCCAACCCCAGGTGCGTGTCGATTGTACGGACGTTCGAGACGGGCAGGTTGGGGTCGATGGCCGCGACCTCCGAGCGCAGGATCGGAATGATCGCCGTCGGATCTCCCTGCGTGCGCACCTCGAGCGTGACCGATCCCTCGAACACCTGCTCGATCGGGAAGTACATGTACGCGCGCGGATCTTCGCCCAGGGACTGGTACTTCCCCGTCGGGACGACACCGACGATCACGCGCTCCTGGCCACGAGTGCGCACCACCTTCCCCACCGCGTCCTGGCCCGGCCAGAAGCGATCGACAAAGCGCTGGTTGACGACGATCACGGGTTGCGACGCGCTGTCATCGGATGTCAGGAAGCCACGGCCACTCGTGAAGCGGATGCCCATCGTCTGGAAGTAATTCGACGACACCTTGTCGTACTGGATGCTCATCTGCTCGTCGGCCGCCGGGACGTAGCCGTCGATCGTGACGCCGTTGTCGCTGTTCGAAAGGCCGAGCGGAATGGTCGCACTCACGCTCGCACCGGTGACGGTAGGAATGGCCGTCATCCGCTCGATGAGCTGGCGGTAGAACTGCCGTGCCTTGCCTTGCTCGTACCCCTGCAGGGACGCGTCGAAGTCGGAGAGGAGGATATTCCCGCCCTCGAATCCCTTGTCGATCGTGGTCGCCGAGCGGAGGTTGCGCAGAAAGAGGCCGGCACAAACCAGGAGAAGCAGGGAGAGCGCCATCTGCGCGATGACGAGCGTGCGACTGGCGCGGGACCGTGAATCCCCGGCCGGTGCTTCCCCCTTGAGCATGGGGATCAGGGAGGGACGCGTCGCCTGCAGCGCCGGCGCGAGCCCGAAGAGCACCCCCGTGACCAGCGTCGCTCCGACCGTGAACAGCAGGACCGGCGTGCTGAGCTCGAGGTTGGGACTGAAGCTCACGTCCATCGGGAGCTGGATGCGATTGAGCAGCGACATGCACCACCAGGCGATGAGCAGCCCGGCGGCCCCGGCGACGGCCGCGAACACGAGGCTCTCGATCAGCAGCTGCCTGACGAGGACCTTGCGCTGCGCGCCAAGGCTCAGCCGCACCGCCATCTCGCGCCAGCGGTCACGCGCCCTCGACAGGAACAGGTTCGCCACGTTCACGCACGCGATGAGGAGCAGCATCACCACGACGGCCATCACCACCGCCGACAGCGCGACCTGCGCGCCCCGCATGGTCGGATGGATCCCGGCGGAGCCCTGGGCCACGAGGGACCACCCCGTGTTGCTGCGGTAGTCGTCCGGGAAATCGGCGCGAAGGGCAGGCATCATCGCATTCATGCGTTCGCGCGCCTGCTCGACCGTGACACCTGGCTTGAGGCGCGCGATCTGGTTCATGAAGTTGTTGCTGCGCGTCGTCAGCTGGCCCTTGTTCTGCGGGCTCGCCTGGTCGATCTGCATCAAGGGCACGTACATCGCCGGGGAGATCACCGGGATCGGGCTCCGCAGGTCGGGCTGCGCCACGCCGATCACTTCCCATGGCGCGCCGTTGAGGACGACCGACTTGCCGATGATTTGCGGGTCACCACCGAACATCCCCTGCCACGTGGCATTCGACAGGATCACGACCGGGTGTGCGCCCGGATTGCGATCCTCGTCGGCGACAAAGAGGCGCCCGCGGAGGGCGGTGGCGCCGAGCACGTTGAAGTAGTTCGCCGAGACCATCTGGCCAAAGACGCGCTGCGCCTTGCCGTCCGCCGAGAGGTTGACGGGGATGAAGTTCCAGAGCGCGACGTCGGTGAACACGTCCTTCGTCCGCGCCTGCACGTCGCGCCAGTTCATCGGCCCGGACGACCCGAATTCCATGCCGGGATGCCGGCGATAGATCTGGACCAGCTCGTCAGCTGCCCGGACCCCTGGAAGGGGACGCAGGAGCAGCGCATCGATCACTGAAAACACCGCCGTGTTCAACCCGATGCCGAGCGCCAGGGTCAGTACCGCGACCCCGGTAAAGGCGGGGTTCTTGGTCAGCAGGCGCCTGGCAGAACGGAGATCGTGCCTCAGGGTGGACATGTCGGGCTCCTTGGAGTGCGCACCGGTGGGACAACCGGCAGGGCACTACCGCTTGAATGGCCCCAGAGGTTTCGCCCGCCTCGTCGATCCGGCGCGATAGAGTTGATTCAGAGCGACTCGAGGAACCTCGTCGACCGGAGGCGACAGCCGAGTCCCCAGAGGGGTCCGCCACTCGCGACCGCTGGCGAGAAAGTCCGGCCGGTCGTCGGCCAGGCCCGGCCCCATCGCCTCGAGGAGCCCGGACGCTACGCCTCCATCACCGCGCGGATGTCATCATCGATCTGCGACGGCGCGTCGGCACGCGTCCAACAGGAAATGGCAATAAACATCCCGATGGAACTCACGAGGGCGAGCGCTGTCGCGGTGACGCCCGCCGGGAACGTGAAGACCTTCCACCAGGCCAGCGTCTCGAAGACCAGCGTCACGACGAGTCCCGTCACGATCGAGGCGATCGCGCCCTGCCGCGTGGCTCCGGCCCAATTGAGCCCGATGGCCAGCGCCGGGACGAGCGTCGAGGCAAAAAGCCCCCAGCCGAAGACGCCGAGGAACGCGACGAGCGTGCCTGACTGCACGGCGACCAGCGTCGAGACCAGCGTGATCGCGACGGTCGCGAGACGTCCGGCCCGCAGCTCATCATGCACGCGGCGACCGAGCCCCGTGGGGATGTCGTGCGTGAGCGCCGCGGCACCAACACTCATGAACGCATTCACGGTGCTCATGATGGCCGCGGCCACACCAGCGAACACGAGCCCCGCCAGCCACACGGGGGCAAAGCGCATCAGGAACACCGGCGTCGCATCGTCAGGACGCGCGAGCGGGGGCAGGTCGCCGCGCAGCACCAGCGCCTTCACCGCCAGGCCAACCCCGATGAAGAGCAGCAGCGTCACCGACATCGCGGCCGTCATCACCAGCGGGTACCACTTGAGCTTCCGCACGTCCCGCAGCATGTAGAACTTGTGGACCACGTGCGGCTGACCTAACGCCCCGATGCCGAACACGAAGAAGAAGGAGAGGGCCGCCAGGGGAGTGATTTTCCCCCAGGGCGACAGGACCGCCGGGTCGCTGGCGAGGATGCTCGTCGAGATCCCGTCCATCCCCCCGCCCACCTGGAGCACGAACACGAACACCAGCAGCGAGGCAAGCGCCATCACGCTCCCCTGGAACAGGTCCGTGTACACCCCCGCCAGGATCCCGCCCCCCACCGAATACGCGAGCGTCACCCCGGCGCCGATCCATACGCCAGTGGACAACCCGGTGCGGAACACCGCGTCGATCACGAGGCCCAGGGCGAGCAGGTTGGTCGCCATGTAGCCGATCACCGCGATCACGATCGCCACGCCCGCCAGGCCCTGCGCGGCCGGGCTGCGATACCGTGCGCCGATCGCGTCGGGCACCGTCATCACTCGGCGAACCTCGGCCAGCAGGCGCAACCGCTTGGCCAGGACCCACGCGCCCTGGGCGTTGGTGAGCGAGAGCGGCAGCACAATGAACACGGCGCCGAGCCCGATCGTGTAGACCAGCCCCGGACCGCCGATGAACGCGAACCCCGACAGCGTCGCCGACATCGCGGCGATCGTCATCGTGAACAGGCCGATGCCCTGCCCTGCCACGAAGAAATCGGACGCGTTCCGCGTCTGTCGCGACGCCCACCACCCGATGCCGGCGACGACGGCGAAGTACGCGAGCATCACGCCGATGATGGCGGGCTCTGTGAGGGCCGGCAGCGCCGCCGTCTGGAGCAGGGCGTGCAATCGCGTCACGGCGTGGAGTCGGGCCGACGGGCCGCGCGGACGCGCGCGATGTCGTCGTCGGTGAGCGTCAGCGTGTCGAAGGTGATGGCATAGACCGCCGGCAGCACGAAGAGCGGCGCTACGCCCACGATGTACAACACCGACGCGGCGCGCACGGGGAAGCCAAGCACGAGCAAGCTCGTGGCGGACTCGCTCCCCGGCAGCGCCACCGCCAGCCCGAACCCCACGGCGAGGGCGACGGCCGTCAGCACGAGTGCGACGTTGAGGAGGGTCGAACGCCGGCTGCGGTGTCGGGTGCCTAACGCCATCACGCCCGGGCAGAGGAGCGCGAGCCCCGCGATCATGCACCACACGCCCCACGACGGGCCGCCGGGGATGAACGCCGAGAGGTAAGCGATGGCGATCAGCAGCGTACCGGCCGCGCAGGCTGCGAGCGACATGGTGCGACTCATGTCACGTCCTCCCAGTCCGGCAATCGAAAGCGAGATCCTCGTTCGTCATCCCGGGCCGGCGAGCAAAGCGAGATCCTCTCTTGTCATCCCGGTCCGGCGAGCAAAAGCGAGCCGAGAACCGGGACCCAGCGGCGTTGCGAAAACGGATGCTGGGAACGACTCTGGGTCCCGGATCGGCGCTCGCGTTCGCTCGCTAGTCCGGGATGACAGGGGTGTTCGCTCGCTTGTCCGGGGTGTCAGAGGAGTGTTCGCTCGCTCGCCCGTTCGCCTCATCCCCCGCTCGCTAGATCCCCCGCTCGCTTGTTCCCCGCGACGGGGCGCCGATACCACCACCGGATGGCGAACAGCGTCGCAAGGATCGCGGCGAACACGAGCGGCTCGCGCACGTCCTTCTTGACGGCCATGTAGAAGTGGATCACGCCGAGCACCGCCGACACGTAGACGAGCCGATGCACCGCCGTCCACTTCCGGTTGCCGAGCCACCGGATCGACGCCTTGGTCGACGTGAGCGCGAGCGGCACCATCAGGAGCAGCGCCGTCATGCCCAGCGTGATGTACGTCCGGTCGAGGACGTCCTCCACGAGGTTGCTCCACATCAACTCGATATCGAGGCCGAAATAGATCGTGAGGTGCACGCATGCGTAGAAGAACGCGATGAGCCCGAACGTCCGGCGATACGTGATGAGCCAGCCGATCTTCGTGATGCGGATGAGAGGAGTAACCGCGAGACAGCCCAGGAGGAAGCGCAACGCCCACTTTCCCGTGAAGTGCTCACTCTCCTTGATCGGCTCCGACCCCAGATAACGCGTCCCCTCGAACACGTCGGACCACATCGCGAAGGCCACCCACACAAAGGGGACCAGCGCGGCAACGATGACGAGGGGATGCACCCAGCGCGGGGCCTTCGGCGCCTTCGCCCGACGCACCCGCTCCACGCGGGAACGCGCCACGCCCTGTACGCCTCCAACGCCTTCCACGCCCGCCGGCTGAAGGCCGGCCTCCATCAGTAGTTCTTCTTGAGGTCGAGCCCGGAGTAGAGGGACGCGACCTGCGAGCCGTACCCGTTGAACATCAGCGTCTCGCGACGACGCAGCTCCCCGATGCGACGCTCGCGCGCCTGCGTCCAGCGCGGATGGTCGACCTCGGGATTCACGTTGGCGTAGAAGCCGTATTCGTCGGGCGCGGCGATGTTCCAGGCCGTGCGCGGCTCCTTGTCGGTGAAGCGCACCTTCACGATCGACTTGCCCCCCTTGAAGCCGTACTTCCACGGCATCACGATCCGGAGCGGCGCGCCATTCTGGTTAGGCAGCGTCTTGCCGTACACGCCCGTGACGAAGAACGCGAGCGGGTGCATCGCTTCGTCGAGGCGCAGGCCCTCGACGTACGGCCACTCGAGCACGGGAAACCGGAGCCCGGGCATCTGCTTCGGGTCGTTGAGGGTCGTGAACTCGACGTATTTCGCCGACGCCGTGGGCTGCACCTTCTTGATGAAGTCGGCCATCGGGAATCCCTGCCACGGCACCACCATCGACCACGCCTCGACGCAGCGATGGCGATAAATGCGATCCTCGAGCTTGCTCGGCGAGACAAAGTCCTCGACCGAATACGTGGCGGGCTTGGCCACCATCCCTTCGACCTTGATGGTCCAGGGCTTCGTCTTGAAGTTCTTCGCGTTCGGCTTGGGATCGTCCTTGCCGGTGCCGAACTCGTAGAAGTTGTTGTAGCTCGTGACATCCTCTTCCGGCGTCAGCTCCCCCTTGAGCTCGGCCCCTCCGATGGACGTCCCCTGCCCGCCCTGAGCCCCGGCCTGCTTCCCTGCCGCGAGCGTGGCCGCCAGTCCCACGCCGAGGATCCCGGCGTCCTTGAGGAATGACCGCCGATCCTGGTAAACGCCTTCCGGGGTGATTTCGGAGGACGGGATGGGGTGCTCGGGGGTGATGCGGATGAGCATGGAGAACTCCGGACGGTGGTTTTCTGGTCAGGCTCTGGAATGCCGATCGGGGGCGGCAGGTTCCCGATCGCCTCCAGGAATAGTACGCGCGAGGGGCGGTGGTGGATGGGGGACGTGGACGGGTGGACGGGATGGACGGGATGGACGGGTGAACGACGCTGGGTCCCGGGTCGGCGCTCGCGTTCGCTCGCTGGCCCGGGATGACAACCCATTGCGTCATCCCGGCCCGGTGAGCGCAGCGAGCCGAGAGCCGGGACCCAGCGTCGTAAACCCGTCTATCCGTCCTCTTACTGGCCGGCAGCCCTGATCTCGTACCCCACAGGCGGCTCCACCCCCAACAGGTGCCGCACGAAATAGTCCCACGTTCGACGCACCCAGTACGGCTCGCCCGCGAATCCGTGGTTCCGGTTGGGCATCACCACGAGGTCGAAATCCCGATTCGCCTTGATCAGCTCGTCGATCACGAGCTGCGTCGCCACGGGGTGCACGTTGTCGTCGAGCGTTCCGTACGACAGCATCAGCTTGCCCTTCAGGTTCCTGGCGAGGCGCCAGTTGGACTGCGAATCAAAGGTGTCCGTGGTGTCGCTCAGTTTCTTCCAGGCACCCTGGTACTTCTCACCCCACGTATAGTCGTACGACCGGTTGTCATGGTTGCCGGCGCTCGACACCGCGACCTTGAAGAAGTCGGGATAGCGAAGGATCGCGTCGGTCGACGCGAAGCCACCGCCGGAGTGGCCGTAGATCCCCACCCGATCGAGGTCGATCTGCTTGTGGCGCGCGGCGAGCTGCTTGATCGTCGCGATCTGGTCCGGGAGTCCGTTGTCTCCCATGTTCGCGTAATACGCGTCATGGAATGCCTTCGACCGCCCCGGCGTCCCCATCGCGTCCACCTGCACCGCGAAGAAGCCCAGCTCGGCCAGCGCATTGGCGCTCCCGTTCGCCGTGGCGCGGAACTGCCGCCCGCCTAACGATCCGACCTGCGGGCCCGGGTAGATGTAGTCGACGATCGGGTACGTCTTCGTGGAGTCGAAGTTCGCCGGGAACCAGAGCAGGCCGTACAGGTCCGTGCTGTTGTCACGCGCCTTGACCTTGAACGGTCTGGGCATCCGGAACCCCGCCGCGACCAGCCGCGAGATGTCCGCTTTCTGCAACTCGGCGACCTTCGCCCCGTCAGGACGGCGAATGACCGAAACGGGCGGCACCTCGGGACGCGAATACACGTCGATGACGAACTTCCCCGACGGCGACATCGCGATGTCATGGTCCGCATCTTCGGGCGTCAGCAACTCGATCGCCGAACCGTCGAGCTTCGCGCGGTAGAGATACCGGAAGTAGGGATCGCGCTCCTTCTCGCGGCCCCGCGCGGTGAAGTACACCCAGCCCAGCGTCTCGTCGACCGAAAGCAGGTCGCTTACGATCCAGTCGCCCGTCGTGATCTTGTGCAGGATCGCGCCCGTGTTCGCGTCGACGTGGTACAAGTGCCCCCAGCCATCACGCTCCGACCACCATACCACCTGTCGGCCGCCGGCAATGGGCTTCCAGTTCGTGACGCCACCGGAGTTCTGGTTCGTCTCCACGTACGTCTTGCCCGTCTCCCTGAGCACGCTCTTGCTCACGCCACTGGACGCGTCGGCGCTGAACAGCTCCAGCTCCTTGAAGCTCCGCTTGCCCGCCGTGAAGAACAAGCGATCGCTCGCCGGGCTCCACTTCACGTCCTTGAAGGCCGTATCCGTTGTGAGCCAGCAGCAGGTGGTGTTCGACACCTCGAGCGCGCCCTTGTCGATCTTCGTGATCGCCTTCGTACCCACGTCGATCGTCAGCAGCTCGTACCGCGGGATCACGCTGTCACCCGGCAGCGCATAACGATACGTGTGGAGGATCGGGCCGGGGTTCCTGGTCTCGAGCAGGTACATCTGGCGCACGGCGCGCACGTCCCACTTGTGCGTCGCGATCCGCTTGCCGTCGGGGGACCACGTCAACGACGGTGCGCTCTCGGTCTTGTTGCGCGCGGCCGTGACGATGTTCGTCCCGCCCGTGGTGAACCCGTATCCGTACTCCGGCGTGCCATCGGTCGTCAGCGCGACCTCCCTCGCCGAGCCATCGCTTGGCTTGAGATACAGGTTGCCGCCGCGCTCGAACACGATCCACTTGCCGTCCGGCGACTTCGACTCGCTGGCGCGCGTGACAGGGAGCGTGTCGGGACCGGTGCAGGCATACGACGTGACATTGCATGTCCATGACTTCGATTTGCCGGTTGAAAATCGGATCGCCGTCTCGTTGTTCACCCAGGTGAGGTCGCGGAAGGGCAGCTTGGTGGGATCGTACGCCGTGTCCGCCGCCTGCGAGAGCGACGCCGCGAGCCTGGCATGATCGAATGCCACCCGCTTGGCCCCCGTCGCCATGTCGACCACGAGGAACGCGTAACCATTGGCACCACGGTTGCGATACCAGAAGCGCTCCCCCGCCATGAACCGCGGCCGAACCGCATCGTCGATCACGAGCTCGCTCGCATTCCAGTTGAGCAGCTGCTCGGCGCGAGCATAGTCCGTTCGCGTTCCCTGCGCGTTGATCAATGCAGGAAGCGCGAGAAAGGCCGTACAGCAGTTGAATAGGATCTTTTTCATCTTTGGAGTAGGGAACAGATGAATCACGGGAATCACGGGCAGTACGAGAAGCACGAGAGGCACGGGCTACGGCGTTGAGGCGCTGGCCAAATAGACGAGAAGCACGGAACAAGTCCCGTGCTTCTCGTGCCTCCCGTACTGCCCGTGATTCCCGTAATTCTGCAGTTAGGGCGTGGCGATCACCTGGGGGCCTTGAACGGCTTCCAGTACGGGAACCCGATGTCATCCCACGTGTCGTCGTCGGGCGCCATTGTCGGACGACCAGGCGCGCCTTCGACCGGCTGGCGGATTTCGTAGTTCTCCGGCGGCGTCAGGCCCGCGAGGTGCTCCACGAAATAGTCCCAGCGACGGCGAATGAAGTACGGCTCGTTCAACCCGTGGTTGCGATTGGGCGCCCACACCATGTCGAACGACTTGTTCGCCTTGATCAGCTCATCGATCACCTGCACGGTCATCGCCGGGTGCACGTTGTCGTCCATGTCGCCGTGCATCAGCATGAGCTTGCCCTTCAGGTTGCGCACCATCGTCTTGTTCGCCGACGACTCGAAGTTGTCCGTCTTGCGGATGGTGTCCTTCTGCATCAGGCCCTGATACTTCTCCGCCCAGTAGATGTTGTACGAGCGGTTGTCGTGGTTGCCGGCGCCGCTCACCGCGACCTTGAAGAAGTCGGGGTAGCGCAGGATCGCGTCGGTCGAGGCGAAGCCGCCGCCCGAGTGACCGAAGATGCCGACCTTGTCGGTGTCGATGAACCTGTGCT
>JACMLI010000443.1 GCA_014379705.1 Gemmatimonadaceae bacterium | reverse complement strand
CGGGTCGACCGGTGGCGGCCGCCGTGGGGCTGACGCGCGGCGAGCGCATCTCCATGGGCCAGGGGTGGCGCCTTGTCGGCATGCTCTACGTCCGCGAGCCCCTGGCTGGGGAGGCGACGGTGGACCGCGGAGCGACGTCGCGGGCAGCGATGGCCCTGCGGGAGCGCGGGGTCTCGGGAGCAACCCCGGATGCGCGCGATGCCACCGGTCGCTACGTGCTCAGGCTGCTCAAGTGTCCCGAGATTGCGTTGTCGAAGCAGGCGGCGGGTGACAGCGGTGCCGGTGCGTTACTTGAATCGACCTGTAACTACTGATATTTTATTGCGTTATGCCGTTTCCGGGCCTCTCTGCGCGCGTGCAGGAAATTCAAGGCCGCGTGGCAGCTGCGGTCGGCCGTGGTGGCCACGGACAGCAGGTGGAACTCGTCGCCGTCACCAAGACGTACGGCCCCGAAGCCGTGGAGGCGGCGTTCGCGGCAGGGATCAGGGCTGTGGGCGAAAATCGAGTGCAGGAAGCGCTGGACAAGATGGCGCAGGTGCAGTGCGCCGCGGAGTGGCACCTCATCGGGCACCTCCAGCGGAACAAGGCAAGGCACGCCGGCAAGTTCGCGCTCATCCATTCCATGGACAGCGCGCGTCTCGCGGATGCCCTCGCCGCGGAAGGCACGTCCCGGGGCGATCCGGTCCCGGTGCTGGTCCAAGTCAATACGTCGGGGGAATCCAGCAAGGGCGGATTCACGTTGTCTGACCTCGCCTCGGAAGGTCCGCGACTCGCGGCGTCAGGTGGGCTGCGCGTCCGCGGCGTGATGACGATGGCCCCGTTCGATGCGTCGGAAACCGTGTTGCGGGACGTGTTCCGTGGGGCGCGTGAGGCGCGCGCAGCGCTGCAGCAGGCGGGGCACGTCGAAGCCACGGAGCTGTCGATGGGGATGTCAGGTGACTTCGAGATCGCGGTGGAGGAAGGGGCGACGATGATCCGGTTGGGTACGATCCTCTTTGGAGCACGCGCGTAATGGCGGACGATTCCTTTCATCTCACACCGCTCGACATCCGGCGCTTCGACTTCGGCACGGCCCTCCGGGGCTATGACCGCGCACGCGTCGACCAGTTCCGCGAGCAGGTGGCCAACGAGGTCGAGCGCCTGCTGCGCAATGCCCAGGGGCTCGAGGCGAAGGCCCAGGGCTTTCACGAGCAGCTGCGGGCCTTCCGCGAGCGCGACAAGGCCATCAACGAAGCGCTGATCTCGGCGCAGCAGCTGCGCGCCGAGGTGAAGGAGCAGGCCGAGCGCGAGGCGCAGCTCATCCTGCGTGAGGCGAAGGCCGAGGGCGAGCGGCTCGTCGCCGCCGCGCATAACGAGTCGCGGCGGATCGAGCAGGACATCGAGGGGCTCACGCGACAGCGCCGTGCCTACCTCCTGCTGTTGCGATCCATGGCGGAGCGGCAGCTCGCCGAGATCGAGGCCGCGGAATCGACCACCGGTCCTTCGCGCCCGGCCCCGAGCGAACCGACCCCGGTGCCCGCCGCGACGCCACTCTGGCTCGACTCCGTCGTCAAGGACTGATCCCGACGCGACGACCGGCACGTGCATCATGTCCTACCCGTCACCACCACGACTCCCGATGGACGATCCTTCGCTTCACACGTTCGAGGCCATCGAACGCGCGGCTGACGCCGTCCGCGCCCGATTCGCCCGCACCCTCGACGCCGCCATCATCCTCGGCACCGGGCTCGGGGGGCTTGGCACGCGGATCGAGGCGGACGTGGTCGTCGAGTACGGCGACATTCCGGGGTTCCCGCTGTCCACCGTGGAGTCGCATGCCGGGCGATTGATCTGTGGCACGCTCGCGGGCAAGTCCGTGATCGCGATGCAGGGGCGCTTCCACCGGTACGAGGGCTACTCCCTCCAGCAGGTGACCTTCCCGGTGCGCGTGCTGCGCGCGTTAGGCGCGCGCACCCTGGTCGTGTCCAATGCCTGCGGCGGGATGCACCCCCTGTGGAGCGCGGGCGACTTGATGCTCATCGCCGACCACATCAACCTGCTTGGCGACAACCCGCTCATCGGGCGAAACGACGATCGGCTCGGCCCCCGCTTTCCCGACATGTCGGAGCCGTACAGCGCCGACCTTCGCGCGCTCGCGCGGGACGAGGCGCGCGCGCAGGGCATCGTGCTGCGCGAGGGCGTCTACGTCGCGGTCACCGGGCCGTGCCTCGAGACGAAGGCGGAGTATCGCTTCCTGCGGAACATCGGCGCCGACGTCGTGGGCATGTCGACGGTGCCGGAAGTGATCGTGGCGGTGCATGGCGGGATGCGCGTGCTCGGGCTTTCGATCATCACCGACATGTGCCTGCCCGACGCGCTGGAGCCGGCGAGCCTGCCGAAGATCCTGGCGATCGCCGAACGCGCCGAGCCGAACCTCACGTCGCTCGTGGCGGGCGTGGTGGGGCGCCTGTGACCGAGACAAACTTCCGGCTGCTGCCGGCGGACCGTTCGGCGGACGACCTCGAGCAGGAGGTCCTCGCGCGCTGGCGCGAGGAGAAGCTCTTCGAGCGCTCGATGGAGATGCGCAAGGACGGCCCGCCGTACGTCTTCTACGACGGGCCGCCCACGGCGAATGGGCGCCCCGGCATCCACCACGTCTTCGCGCGCACGGTGAAGGACCTGTACTGTCGGCACCGCGCGATGCACGGGCATCACGTCCCGCGCAAGGCGGGGTGGGACACGCACGGCCTTCCCGTCGAGATCGAGGTCGAGAAGGCGCTCGGGATCAAGGGCAAGCCCGATATCGAGGCCCTCGGCGTCGAGGAGTTCAATCGCAAGTGCCGCGAAAGCGTCTGGAGGTACCGCGCCGAGTGGGAGGAGCTCTGCGAACGCGTGGCGCACTGGATGGACTACGACCATCCGTACGTCACCTACCATAACGAGTACATCGAGAGCGAGTGGTGGGCGCTCAAGGTGCTGCACGAGCGCGGGTACCTGTTCAAGGGTCACAAGATCCTGCCGTATTGCTCGCGCTGCGGAACGTCCTTGTCGTCGCATGAAGTCGCCCAGGGGTACCAGGACGTCGAGGATCCCTCGCTGTTCGTCGCGATGGACCTCGTCGATGCGGAGGCCACGGCCGCCGGCCTGCGTCGGCGCCTCATCGTCTGGACGACGACACCGTGGACGCTCGTGTCGAACGTCGCGCTCGCGGTGCACCCCGACATCGACTACGTCGAACTCCGGAAGAAGAACGTCACCGATTGGACGATCATCCTCGCAGCGGCGCGGGCCGGCGCCGTGCTCGGTGCCGACTACGTCGATCGGTGGGACACGGTCGCCCAGTTCAAGGGAAGCGCGCTGGCTGGCCAGCGCTATCGACGTCCGCTCGACCTCGTGGCCTATCCGGAAGGGGAGTGGGAACACGAACTCATCGTCGCCGCCGATTTTGTCTCTGAGAAGGACGGGAGCGGCATCGTGCACATGGCGCCAGCGTTCGGCCAGGACGACTACGCCACGGGGCGAAAGCACAACCTCGTGATGCTGAACCCGGTCGACGGGCGCGGCCGGTTCGATGCGTCGATTCCGGTCGTCGGTGGCCTGTGGGTCAAGGACGCAGACCCGATCCTCGTCGAGGAGCTCAGGCGACGCGACGCGCTCTGGAAGGCGGGCACGCTCATGCACCCGTATCCGCACTGCTGGCGCTGCAGCACGCCGCTCTTGTACTACGCGCGCGAGTCATGGTTCGTGCGCACGACGGCGTACAAGGACGAGATGCTCGCGCGCAATGCGAACGTCGACTGGCACCCCGAGGACGTCGGCCGCGGACGCTTCGAGAGTTGGTTGCACACCAATGTCGACTGGGCCGTCTCGCGCGACCGGTACTGGGGCACGCCCCTTCCCGTGTGGGTGTGCGATCGCGACGACACGCACCTCAACGTCGTCGGGTCGTTCGCAGAGCTGAGTGAAAAGGTGGGGACGCCACTTCCCGGCGACTTCGATCCGCACAAGCCGTTCATCGATGAGTGGCAATGGACGTGTAGCTGCGGCGGGACCATGCGTCGCGTGCCGCAAGTCATCGATGCCTGGTTCGACTCGGGCGCGATGCCGTTCGCGCAGTGGCACTACCCATTCGAAAACAAGGCACTCGTTGAGCGTGAGTACCCGGCGGACTTCATTGCCGAGGGCCTCGACCAGACACGTGGCTGGTTCTACTCGTTGCTCGCCATTGCGGCGGGCCTGGGCGACGCCTTGCCCAACAACCGCGTCGGGGAAAACAAGCTGCAGACCGCGCCCTATCGCACGGTGGTGGTGAACGACCTCGTACTCGACGCGAATGGCGTGAAGATGTCCAAGCGGCTCGGGAACGTGGTGAACCCGTTCGAGGTGGTCGCGCGCAACGGCGCCGACGCCGTGCGCCTCTTCCTCATCGCGTCGTCACAGCTCGGCGCACCCAAGCGCTTCGACGAGAGTGTGATCCGCGACACCTCCGCCGGTTTCCTGCTGACGCTGCGCAACGTGTATTCGGGCATCTTTGCCCAATACGCGAACTACGGATGGACGCCGTCCCAGCCGGTGGCGCCCCCTGCGGAACGACCGGCGATGGATCGCTGGATCCTGTCGCGCCTCACCACCGTGGAAGCCGCCGTCGACGCGTCCCTGATGGAGTACGATGCCACGGCCGCGTCACGGCTCGTGATGTCGTTTCTCGTCGACGACGTCTCGAACTGGTATGTGCGCCAGACGCGCGGCCGCTTCTACGAAGTCACGGCACCGGACAATGTGTCCGCTTTCGCCACGCTCCACGAAGTGCTCGTGACGGTCTGCCGGCTCCTCGCGCCGGTGGCGCCGTACATCTCGGACTGGATCCACCGGGAGCTCACGGGAACGTCCGTACACCTCGCGAACTTTGTGCGGGGCACCGGGTATGCGGACCCGGCATTGGAGCGAGCGATGGAGGAGATCCGGGAACTATCGCGGCTGGGACGGGCGGCACGGGAGGAGGCGTCGATCAACGTGCGGCGGCCGCTGGGTCGCGCCCTGTGCGTCGTACCGACCGAGGTGGCCGCCGACGTCACGGCCCTCCTCCCGATCCTCGCCGTGGAACTCAACCTCAAGTCCGTGAGTTTGCTGTCGTCGGCGGACGACCTCGTGACCCTCGAGGCCAAGGCCAACTTCAAGTCGTTAGGCAGGCGCTTCGGCAAGGCCACGCCGCTGGCCGCGAAGGCGGTGCAGGGGCTCAGTTCGGCCGACCTGCGCCGGTTCGAGCAGGGCGAGTTGGTGGGCGTCTCCGTCGAGGGTGCAACGCATGACCTCGTGGGCGAGGACCTCACGATCGTACGGCGGGCCGTGGGTGACCTGGTGGTGAAGGAGACAGGGGGTCGCTTTGTGGCACTCGATCCGGCAGTCACCCCGGAACTCAAGCGCGAAGGGATCTCCCGGGAATTGGTCAGTCGCATCCAGCGCATGCGAAAGGATGCTGGGCTGGCGGTGTCGGACCGGATCCGTGTCTGGATCTCCGGGGACGCGGAAATCGAACAAGCCGCCCGAGATCATGTAGATTGGATGGCTGCAGAAGTGCTCGCCCGGAACGTGTTCGTGGGTGAGGGCGAGGCCGGTGGTGAACATGCGGCGCAAGCAGTGGAGCTCGATGGACTCCGCGCGACCGTCGCCCTGAGCGTGGAACCGTAGACCATGGCGATACCAGTTGGCGCCAAGAAGCCGAAGGCGATGACCAAGAAGAACTTGCAGTATTTCGAGAAGCGACTGCTCGAGGAGCGTCGGCGTGTCCAGAAGGAACTCGGGCATCACGACGACCTGTTCGGCGCGACTCCGCAGTCGGCGGACGGGGACCTGAGTTCCTATTCTTTCCACATGGCGGACCAGGGGACCGACGCGATGGAACGCGAGAAGGCGTTCCTGTTCGCGAGTCAGGAAGGACGCTTCCTCTGGCACATCGACCAGGCACTCCGACGGCTGTACAAGAGCCCCGAGACCTTTGGCAAGTGCCACAGCTGCGGCGAGGAGATCGCGTTCGAGCGACTCGACGCGTTGCCCCACGCGCGCTACTGCATCAAGTGCAAGCAGAAGGAAGAAGATGCCAAGAAGTAGGTCCGGGGCATGGCTCTTCTTCCCGGTCGTCCTCGTCCTCGTCATCGCTGATCGCGTCACGAAGGCGATCGCCGAGGCCACGCTCTGGCCGCGGTACGTGCCCCACGAGGTGTGGGGCGACTTCCTGCGATGGACGCTCGTCTACAACCCCGGCGCGGCGTTCGGCTTCCACCTCGGTCCCTACTCGCGCTGGATCTTCATGGGACTCACGGTCGGGGCGCTCGTGATCCTCGCGAAAATGTACCGGCACACCGCACCCGGGGATTCCTGGCGCATGCTCGCGATCGCGCTCGTCACGGCCGGTGCGCTGGGCAACCTGGTGGACCGTGTCATTTCCCCGAATGGCGTTGTCGACTTCATCGACGTCGGCCTGGGGGACAGCCGGTGGCCCACGTTCAACGTGGCCGACATGGCGATCAGCACGGGAGCGATCCTCCTGGCCGTCGTGCTGTGGGGTGAAGACAAGGCGGCCGCCCGTGCGGCGCTGGCGCGCGACTCGACGCCCGCGACATGACGGGGCCCGCTCCGTCCGCGACCCACGTGATCGTGCTCGAGGCGGACAGCGATGTCCGCCTCGATTTGTTGGTGGCGGCCCGCACCGATGTCTCGCGCACCCAGGCGGCCACGCTCATCGCCGGTGGTCACGTCGACGTGGATGGCCGCGCGGAGAAGGCGTCCTACAAGCCGGCAGCCGGGGAACGCGTCACCGTGCGCGTTCCGCCCCCGCGCGGGCGCGACGTCGTGCCGCAGGACATCCCGCTCCGCATCGTCTTCGAGGACGACGAGATCCTCGTCCTCGACAAGGAGGCCGGGATGGTCGTCCATCCAGCCCCCGGCAACTGGGAAGGCACGGTGGTGAATGCGCTCGTCGGGCGCGGGAGCGCGCTCTCGTCGTTAGGCGGCGACGACCGCCCGGGGCTCGTGCACCGGCTCGACAAGGACACCTCCGGGCTCCTCCTCATCGCCAAGACCGAGCGCTCCCATCGCGTGCTCGGCGCGGCGCTCGCGGCGCGCACCATCGTCCGCCGCTACGCGGCACTCTGCTGGGGCCACCTCCATGAGGATCGCCTCGTCGTCGACAAGCCCCTCGCCCGCGATCCCCGCGATCGCCAGCGCATGGCGGTCGTCACGGGCGGGAAAGCCGCGAAGACCACGTTCATCCGGCTCGGACGGTTCGATTCCGTCGACCTGCTGCGTGCGCACCTCCACACGGGGCGCACGCACCAGATTCGCGTGCACCTCGCAGCGGCCGGTCATCCGGTCGTCGGTGACGACACCTACGGCGGTGGGGGAGGGCGCAAGCTCGTGAAGCTGCCGGGGAAACGACACTTTCTCCACGCGGCGCGGCTTCGCTTCCCGCACCCGGTAACCGGCGAAGCGCTCGATTTTCGTGCCCCGTTGCCGGCCGATCTCACGGCCGCACTTGCCACCGTCGCCAATGATCCGTCCCTCGACGGTGACCCGACTGCGCTCGACCGATTCAGTTTCTACGACGAGGGACCGACCACGTGAGCCAGGTGCTCGTGGTCGAGGCGGGAGGCAGGCTCTACGCACTGCCCTCTGGCAGTGTGCGCGAGATCACGTCCATGCCGGTGGTCACGCGGCTGCCGGGTGCGGCCGCCGACGTGCGTGGGCTCGCGAACCTGCGTGGGCAGCTCTTCGCCGTGCTCGACCTGGCACATCGCCTCACGGGGACGCCATCGACCTCCATGGAGCCCGACGTGGTCGTACTCGCCGTAGACGGCAAGTCCCTGGGATTGCTCGTCGACGACGTGCGCGAGGTCATGCCCGTGGAGGAGTTCGGTGAATCCACGCCCATGGGCGGCAGCGAGGGAAAGCTCATCGCCGGGATGGGACATTTTGGCGAGTCGGTCGTCCTGCTGGTGAATGTGCAGGAGCTCGTGAGGCAGGCGCTGGCATAGGGGCAGCGCCGGATCACGGGCCGCCACAGGAGACCTCGTGAGCCACTCCGTACTCATCTGCGACGACGCGATTTTCATGCGCACCATGCTGGGAGACATCCTCTCCCAGGCCGGCTTCGAGATCGTCGGAGAAGCGGAGACGGGCGCGCAGGCCGTGCAGAAGTATCGCGCCCTCAAGCCCGACCTCGTGACGATGGACATCGTGATGCCCGACATGGGCGGGATCGATGCCGTGCGTGAGATCACCCAGGAGGATCCCACCGCGCGCGTGTTGATGTGCAGCGCGATGGGCCAGCAGGCGCTCGTCGTTGAGGCGATCCAGGCGGGGGCCAAGGACTTTGTCGTGAAGCCGTTCCAGCCCAGCCGCGTCCTCGAGGCCGTGCAGCGGGTGCTCGGCTAGGCGGGCGGGCCCAGGCCGCCGTGAACAAGTACACGGAGCTCTTCGTCACCGAAAGCCGTGATTACCTCACGGCCATGGAGCACGCGCTGCTCCAACTCGAGGCCGATCCCACGGCCCAGGAAGCCATAGACTCGGTGTTTCGGTCCGTGCACACGCTCAAGGGGATGAGCGGGGTGATGGGATATGCCGCCGTCACGGAGCTCTCCCATGCGATGGAAACCCGCCTGGCGCGCGTGCGCGCCGGCGAGGAATCGTTAGGCCGGGAGACGATCGACATCCTGTTCGAGGGGTCCGACGTGCTCGGCCAGGCCGTCCAGCTCGCGACGACGGGAGAGCCGGGAGCCCTCGACGTCGCGTCGCTCGTCCGGCGGATCGCGGGGCAGGCCGCGGAGCG
>JACMLI010000442.1 GCA_014379705.1 Gemmatimonadaceae bacterium | reverse complement strand
TGCACCATCGCGTCGCGGAAGCGGTAGTGGCGCAGGTACACCTCGCCGACGTTCACGCCGAAATAGGCGATGGTGGCCCCGAGGAGCAGCGACACCAGGCAGCCGAGCTTGCCGACGCCGCGTCGCGCGGTCACCACTGGGACTGGGCCCCCTCGATGATGTCGCTCACGACCTTCTGGATGGCCAGCTTGCGCCCGAGGGCCTCCTCGCGCTCGGCGTACTCTCCTTCCCCGCTCACGCCCGTTTTCTCGAACAGCGCCTTGCCGGTGGTCTGGTCGACGATCTCGATGTCAATGACCAATTGCAGCTTGCGGCGGGCCGAGGTGGAACGGGACGCGTCAGACGAGAAGCCGACCGGAACGTCGATCTCGTACTTCACGATCCTGCCCCGCACGATGACGTTGGCGCGCGATTCGGGGGCGTCGCGGAGCCCGAGGCGCGAGGTGAGCCCCTTGCGGAGTTCCTGCGTGAGCTCCTGGGTGAGTTCCGGGCTCGGCGTCTCGTTCTCGAACGGGATCACCGCCACGCTCTTCACGTGCGAGGGAAATCCGCCCCCGCTCGACATGCTGTACAGGCACCCCGAGAGCGCGAGGACGAGCAGGCTACTGGCGCCAGATATCCGGGTCATACGGGGCATCGGCAATGCGGCGGAGGGAAGTCAGCGTGAGGCTGCGATGACCGGCAAAGTGTCGGTAGGTAATGGTGGCCGGTTCGCGGCGCACCTGCTCCCGGAGGCGGCCACCCTCGATGCGGCCAAGGGTGACGAACACCGTGTCGGCGAAGGTCGCGCGGTACACCGCCCCCCTCCCGATCTCCACCCGTAGCGAATCCTTGTCGACCCTGGCGATCGTGTCCGCTCCCGGCACGCGGAGGACGCCGAGAGCCGCCCAGAGCAGCGGCACGGGAGGAAGATAGCGACGCCCGTCCTCCCCTGCCGTTCGCAGCGAGTCCCCGATGAGTATGGCGCCCCCGGATCCGACGCCACCATCGACGAAGAAGTCGAGGCGGACGCTATCTGGCGGGGCGAGGCGCGCGACCCCCTCCCCCTTCGCGCCGAAGATCGGATCGTCGTAGACCCAGCGAAAGACGAGGCGCGAGTGACCGGGAGGGAGCGCGAGTCTCGGGAGGGTGCCCGTGTACGGGAGGCCGGTGATCGGCCTCGCCCGCGGGGCCACGCACGCCACGAGCAGGAGCGCGGCGAGCGCGGCCGGAAGGAGCCTAACGATCCTGGTCGCGTCCCGATTCAAGGAGCTCCCGAAGGCGTGGTGGGATGGCCGTCGGCCGACTGCCGGCATCGAGGGCCACGAGCTGGGTGCGCACCGAGACGAGCCGAGCCTGGGTCGCGGCGTTACGGATGAGGTACTCGAAGCTAATACGCCGCGAACGCACATCTGTGAGGTGGGTCTCGATGAGAAGGAGATCGTCGTACCGGGCCGCCGCGTGGAAGCGGAGGTTGGCCTCGGTCACGGCCAGCATCACCCCCTGACGTTCCATCTCGGCGTACGGGAGCCCGAGTGCGCGGACCATCTCGGTCCGGCCGATTTCGCAGTAGACGAGGTACTCGGCGTGATACACGACGCCCATCTGATCTGTTTCCGCGTAGCGTACCCGCACCTGCGCGGTGTGCACGGTTCAGGACTCGAGGAGGCCGAGGGCGCGGGCCCGATCGCGCGCCCCCGGGGTCAGCAACGCTCCCTGCGGGACCTTCTCCCCGCGCGCTGAAAGGGCGAGCACGTCGCGCTCGGTCACGAGGACACGACGTTGCGCCGTGGCCGAGGTGGCCTCGAGCACGACGGCGGTGTCGCCCTGATGGACGCCGGCGGCACGTGCTTCGTCCACGTCGAGGTGCAACTCCGTGGCGTGCCCGGATCCGGAGCGCACGAGCACGCCGTGCAGGTTCGCCGCGCGCGGACCCGATCCACACCGCACCGAGATCGTGTCCCCGTCCGAGAGATGCCAGCGACGCCCGTCTTCAACGGACAGGTGCAGGTGTCGCGCCGGCACGATGACGCCTGCGCGGATGAGCACCGTGCCCTTGCTTCCCTCGAGCGTGACGCCTCCCAGCGATCCGTCCAGCATTCCCGAGTTGGCGATGGGGGGCGTGATGCCGAGGAGTGCGGCATCGGAGAGCGCGAGCTCGACTTGTGTCATGCCCCGGGCGGGGCCCACCACGCGGATGCCATCGATGCGTCCTTTCGGGCTCACGACGTTGACGCGCTGGTCGGCGGCGAACTGTCCTGGCTGTGAGAGGGGCCGGTGAACGCTCAATGGCGACCCGCCAAAGAGGCGCGCGGCATCGTCGGGCGAGAGGTGCACGTGACGGTTGGAGATGCCGATCGGCACCTCGATGGTTCCGCCACGGAGGCGCGACGTCGCGCGCGCGGTGC
>JACMLI010000057.1 GCA_014379705.1 Gemmatimonadaceae bacterium | reverse complement strand
GCTGGCCTTGCCGGATCGTGGAACGGGAGTGGCGCGCGGCACGGCGGCTTGCAGGCCCCAAGCGGAACGCAACGCGCGGTCCTCGCGCAGGCGAAGGACGCACTCGCGGAAATCGAGCGGGAACTGCGCTCGCGATAGCGCATCCTCTACGGAATTCGACACGACGCTGGGTCCCGGTTCTCGGCTCGCTGCGCTCACCGGACCGGGATGACACCTTTCAGTCATCCCGGACAAGCGAGCGAACGCGAGCGCACACCCGGGACCCAGCGTCGTTCCCCGCCCACCCCTTCGCTGTAGCTGCGACAAGGGTCGGAGTCGCGCGTCCCATTGACGCTCTATGGGAGCGCGTCCTATACTGCTCCCCTACGCATTCTATGGGAAGATGCCGAAAGCGACCGTCGACCTCCTGCAGGGCACGCTCGATGTCCTCGTCCTCAAGACGCTGAGCTGGCGCCCCATGCACGGCTACGATGTCGTGCGCGCCATCCAGGCCCTCACCGACAACGTGCTCACCGTCGAGGAAGGGTCGCTCTACCCCGCCCTGCACCGCCTCGAACGCCAGGCCTGGCTCGAGTCGGAATGGGGACTCTCGGACAACAACCGGCGCGCGAAGTTCTACCGGCTTACCACCGAGGGGCGGCGGCACCTTCGCGCAGAATCCACGTCCTGGAACACCTTCGCGCAGGCCGTCACGACGGTCCTCTCGGCCACGGCGTCGCCAATATGAACGAGCCGAAATGGCGTCGGTACCTGCGCTTCTGGGGCAGCGACGTGAAAGCCGACACCGACGATGAGCTGCGCTTTCACCTCGAGTCGCGAGCCCGCGACCTCGTCGCGGCGGGACTGCCTCCCGACGAGGCGCGCGCCGAGGCCGCGCGACGCTTCGGCGACGTGGAACAGGTGCGGGAACGCGTGGAAGCGATCGATCTGGACGCCGCACACGTCCGGAAGCGACAGGACATGTGGGATGGACTCGGGCAGGACCTGCGTTATGCGCTGCGCGCCCTTCGGCGGTCACCGGGATTCAACTTCGTCGCCGGGCTCACACTCGCGTTAGGCATCGGGGCGAGTGCGGCGATCTTCAGCGTCGTCAATGCCGTGCTGCTGCGCCCCCTGCCCTACCATGAGCCGGACCGGTTGGTGCGCCTCTTCACCGCCTTCAACGGACAGGGTACGGAGCGGTACGCGATGTCGCAGCCGGAGTTCATGGACTACCGGGCCCTCACGCAGGTGTTCGAGGGTGCCGCCGCCATTCGCGGTTCGAGCCTCACGCTCACGGGCAAGGGCGAGCCGGAGCGCCTGCGCGGGCTCGCCGCCACGCGAGACCTCCTGCCGGTGCTCGGCATCGCGCCACTGCGCGGTCGCAACTTCGAGAGCGACGAAGGACGCACGGGCACCGAACCGGTCGTGATCCTGTCCCACGACCTGTGGACGCGCCGCTTCGCCGGCGATCCGGCCCTCGTCGGGCGGTCCATCGTGCTCAACGGCATCAGCCGTCGCGTCGTCGGCATCCTGCCCGAACTCCAGGTCTTCAATCGGGCCGAGGCGATCGTCCCGATGTACATCAACCCGGACAGCATGACGGGGCGGTCGAGCAACTATCTCGATGGCGTCGCCCGCTTGCGTCCCGGGGTCTCGGTGGCCGACGCACAACGCGCGCTCGACGTGCTGACGCGACGCACCTCTGTGGAGTTCGCGCGCAACTACCCCCCGGCGATGGGATATGGCGCCTCGGTCGTCGCGGTGCGCGACGAGATGGTCGGCGATGCAAGGCCGGCGCTCCTCGTGCTCCTGGGCGCGGTGACGCTTGTGCTGCTCATGGCCTGCGCCAACGTGGCGAACCTCCTCCTGGCTCGCGGCTCCGCACGCCAGCGCGAGATTGCCGTCCGCATTGCGTTAGGCGCCGGCCGGCGGCGTGTGCTGCAGCAGCTGCTCACCGAGACTTCGGTGCTGGCGTTGGCCAGCGGCATCATCGGGACGCTCGTCGCCTGGTGGGGCGTGAAGGCGCTCATTGCGGTGAATCCGACGGCGATTCCGCGGGCGGACGACGTTCGCATCGACGCGACGGTGGCGCTCACCACGCTGCTGGTCACGGTCATCGCCGGGCTGCTGCTCGGCCTCGCCCCGGCGCTGTCCCTCGTGCGCGCCGGGCTCCCCGCGAACCTCAAGGAGGGTGGACGCGGAGGGAGTGCGGGTCGCGAACACCATCGCCTGGGCCGCCTCCTTGTTGCCGGGGAGATGGCGCTCGCCGTCGTTGTCGTGATCGGCGCGGCCCTGCTCATCAAGAGCTACCAGACATTGTGGTCCACCGATCCGGGCTTCCGGCCCGAGCGCGTGCTGGTCGTCGACCTCTCGGTTCCCGAGTCGCGCTATGACATCCCGGCGACGACGACGTTCTACCAGCGGCTCGTCGAACGCGCGGCCGGCCTTCCAGGCGTCGCCGTGGCGGCGGCCGCGTCGGACCTGCCGCCCGTCGCAGGCGGGAACAACTGGGACATCCAGATCGACGGCCGCACCACGCCGCCGGGAGAGGCGGACCCGTCCCCCAACATCCGCATGGTCACCGGCGACTACTTCCGTGCGCTGTCCATTCACGCGGTGAAGGGGCGGGCGCTCGAGCCGGGGGATACCCAGGGTGCGCCGACCGTCGCGGTCATCAACGAGACCTTCGCACGCACGTTCTGGCCCGCGACGAATCCGGTTGGGCAGCGGGTGCGGTTCACGAAGAACCTTCCGTGGATGACGATCGTGGGCGTCGTGCGCGACGTGCGCAGCAATGGACTCGCGCAATCGCCACCGGCGGAGCTGTTTGTCCCGCACGAACAGCTGCCGACGTCCGTGAAGGGCACCGAGCGCGCGATGTACCTGACGATCCGAACGCACGCCACCGATCCCATGACCCTGGCCGCGCCGGCGCGACGGCTCGTGCGCGAGCTCGACCCGCTCCTCGCCATCACGAGCATCCGGAGCATGCCGGAGTTGATGGACCGTTCGGTGGCGCAGCCGCGCTTCACGATGCTGCTCCTTGGCATCTTCGGCGCGGTCGCGCTGGTCCTCGCGGCAATCGGGATCTACGGGCTGCTCTCCTTTGCCGTGAAGCGTCGCACGCGCGAGATCGGCATCCGCATGGCGTTAGGCGGAGCACCGCGGGACGTCCTGTGGATGGTGATCGGGCAGGGCATGCGCCTCTCGCTGCTCGGGCTCCTCGTCGGAGTGGCGGGCGCGCTCGCGGCGACGCGTCTCATGAGGGGGCTGCTGTATGGCGTGCACCCCACCGACCCGGCGACGTTCGTGTCGATCGTCGCCTTGCTGGGGGGAGTGGCGCTGATCGCGAGCTGGGTGCCGGCCCGGCGCGCCGTCGCCACCGATCCTCGCGCAGCGCTCACCGCGGAGTAGCCACGTGAGCATCTTCGTCTGTCCGCTCTCGCAGGTCGAGGCTGCAATCGCGCGCTGGCGGCCAAGCCATGTGGTAAGCGTCCTCGATCCCGGTTCGCCCTTCCCCGAACTCGGCGACGCGTACACCGACCGGCACCTGCGTCTCTCCTTTCACGATGCGCACGCCGCTGGGGCCGGGATCACCCTGGCCACGGCGGAGCACATGGCGTCGCTCCTCGACTTCGTGCGCCGGTGGAACGCCGCGGGGCCGCTCCTGGTGCATTGCCGCGCCGGCATCGGCCGTTCGACGGCGACAGCGTTCGCCATCGCGTGTGCGCAGCATCCCGCGGTGCCCGAGCTCGAGATCGCGCGGGCCCTCCGTCGCGTCGCCCCCTTCG
>JACMLI010000441.1 GCA_014379705.1 Gemmatimonadaceae bacterium | reverse complement strand
GTGGCGCTGGTGGTGAGCGCAGGCCCGACGGAGCTCTCGCTGCCTGACGTGGTCGGGCGCGACCTTTCCACCGCACGCGGCACGCTCGAGCAACTCGGCCTCTCCGCGGCGGTCGAGTTCGACTCCCTCTCCACGCTCCCCGCCGGCACGGTGGTGGCCCAAAGCCCCGCTGCCGGTACCGCGATTGCGGGTGGAGCGAGCGTCACCCTGCGGGTCTCTGGACGCCCATGACGGTTCGTATCGCCCCCTCGATCCTCAGCGCCGACTTCGCGAAACTCGGCGACGACATCGCCATGTGCGTCGAGGGAGGCGCTGACTGGATCCACGTCGACGTAATGGACGGCTGCTTCGTCCCCAACCTCACGTTCGGCGCCAAGGTGATCGAGACGGTGCGCCGCCTGACGACACTGCCGATCGACGTGCACCTCATGGTCGTTGAACCCGAGAAGTATCTCGAGGGCTTCGTGGCCGCGGGCGCGAACGTGCTCACGATCCACCAGGAAGTGAGCCCGCACCTGCATCGGCAGGTGCAGCTCATCAAGAAGCTCGGGGCGAAGGCCGGCGTGGCCGTCAATCCGGCGACGCCCATCGCGAGCCTCCGCGATGTGGCGCGCGACCTCGACCTCGTGCTCGTGATGTCGGTGAACCCTGGTTTCGGGGGCCAGCGATTCATCCCGCGCGCGCTCGACCGCATTCGCGAGACGCGGGACCTGCTGCGTGTCGAAGGAAGCCAGGCCGTGCTCGAAGTCGACGGGGGCGTCACGCGCGACACGATCACGGGTTGCTGGCGCGCTGGAGCCGACACGTTCGTGGCGGGCAACGCGATCTTTGCTGCGAAGGATCCGCGCGGCGAGATCAACGCGCTCCGCCAGCGCTGCTCCGAAGTCGCCTGACTTACCCGATGATGCCCCGCGGCCTCTTCACCTTCGCTGCCATCGCCGTGGTTGGAGCGGGTGCCTGGTTCGGCATGCGCGCGGTGGGCAATGCCGCGCCCCCCGTCGCCGTCGGAGCTTTTGCGCCCGACTTCAAGGCGACGGAAATCGGCGGCACCGGACAGGTGAAGGGCATCGCCGACTACAAGGGCGACGTGGTCCTCGTGAACCTGTGGGCCACGTGGTGCGTCCCCTGCGTCACGGAGATGCCGAGCATCCAGCGGTTGTACGATCGATTCCGCGACCAGGGCTTTCGCGTCGTGGGCATCGCCGTTGACGACCCGCCGTACGCGGAGCGCGTCGCCACGTTCGTGCGCGACCACGGCCTCAGCTTCGAGATCCTCCACGAGGGATCCGGAATGGTCGAGCAGGACTATCGGGCGCGCGGCATTCCGGCGACCTACGTGATCGGCCGTGATGGCCGCATTCGGGTGATCCGGCAGGGCGCGTCGGACTGGGATTCGGAAGCGAGTCGCGCGGTGGTTGCGCAGCTTCTTCGGCGCGACCCGGCGGAGGGCGCGCGCCCGACTCCGTGACGCGAATCCTGGGGCTGGAGACCTCGTGCGACGAGACGTCGGCGAGCGTGGTCGAGGGCACCGGCGACGCCGCCACCATCCGCTCCCTCGTCATCCTCTCGCAGGACGTGCATCGCGTCTTCGGGGGCGTCGTCCCCGAGATCGCGTCGCGGGCGCACCTCACGTCGATCGTGCCGGTCGTCCGGCAGGCGCTGGCCGATGCGCACGTGACCCTGGACGATATCGCCGCCATCGCCGTGACGAATGCCCCCGGGCTGGTCGGCGCGCTCCTCGTGGGCGTCAGCTATGCCAAGGGCCTGGCCGCGTCTGCAGGCAAGGCGGTGTTAGGCATCCATCACATGGAAGGGCACCTGTTCGCGACCTCGCTCGAGCACCCCGGGGCCGTCCCGCCCTTTACCGCGCTCCTCATCTCCGGAGGACACACGCTCCTGCTCGACGTGCCGGCGTGGGGGACGTATCGCGTACTCGGTCGCACGCGCGACGACGCCGCCGGCGAGGCCTTCGACAAGGTGGGCAAGCTGCTCGGCCTGCCCTACCCCGGTGGCCCGCACCTCGAGCGGCTCGCCGCCACTGGTGACCCCGCGCGCTTCCGGTTCTCGCGGCCGATGTTGCGGCGCGACCAGCAGCCCGGGGACGCCGACTACTACGATGTGTCGTTCAGCGGCCTCAAGACCGCGCTGCTCCTGGCCACGCGGGCGAGCGACGACATCGCGCGCGATGCCCCGCATCTCGCGCGCGGCTTCCAGGACGCCCTCGTTGACACGCTCGTCGCCAAGACGCTGCG
>JACMLI010000440.1 GCA_014379705.1 Gemmatimonadaceae bacterium | reverse complement strand
GCCGACCAGCGGCTACGGGTGCGCCACTCGGCGCCGGCGAAGAGCGCCAGCCGGGTCAGATCGACCTCGATCCGCGTGTTGTCGAGTGTCCCGGTACCTTCCACGAAATGGGCCTGAAAGCGCGGCTCGAGCCAGTTGCTGCCGCCGCCGCCGTACGCACCCAGCCGGCCGCCGAGCATCGTCCGTGACAGGATCGCCTCGGCGCCCCACACGTTGGGCCGGAAGGTGTCGTACGAAGGATCGGTGCCGTAGCACGGGACGCTGGCGTCGATCTGCTGAAGGAACTTCCTGGGGCATGTAATGGAGCCGCGTACTGTGCCGTGCGTGAAGTGGGCGCGCACGGTGCCGACCGTGGGGCCACCCAGCCACGCGCCCACACCGTGCGAGACGGACACCGCTCCGCTCAACAGGTTCGCCCGCGCATTGGAGACGCGGATCGGCGGCAGGTAGCTCAATTCGATCATCATTCCATGCGGCAGCGTGGCGACGATGCGAGGACGTGGCAATACCGAGGTGAGGTGCGTCGCCTCGTCCTTTGGCATGAAACACCGGCCGCTGCGTTGAAGCGTCGGATCCGGACGCGGCACGTACGTCACCTCGGCGCCCAGTCTCACCCAGGCATCGGCGACGCCTGGTGGCATTATCTGCGGCGACATGACGACGGGCGCCGAGTAGTAGGCGAGCAGGCGCGCCTCGTTCGAGTCCTCCGGAGGTCGGCACTGCGCGCCGGCCGTTCCGGCCATCGTTGCCGATGCTCCGCACGCCGCCGCGACATGGAACGTTCTTCGCAGCAGCGCGCCGCACGCCATCGGCTACTGCACTACGATCTGGCCAGACATGTTATTCCCGTGCACGGTGCAAAAGTAGTCGAAGGTGCCCGCCGTGGGAAAGACGCGTTTCACGGTGGTGTTCGTGCTCACGCCTATGTTCGCAGGTGAACTGGGCGTCGTGAACTCCACAGAATGCTGCACAGTGGCGAAGGTGAAGTAGATCGTGTCGTTCGCCGGAATCGTTTGCACGTCCGGGGTGAATACCGTTCCCGTGCCTGCGGTGACACGCTTTGCATGGACGAGCGTCCCGCCGCCATTGCCGCCGTTGCCACCCGGATCAGTGCCGCCTCCTCCGCAAGCAACGATGAGCAGAACTCCACCGAGACTCACCAGCCCAATTCGCATGATGCACCTCCGCATCGGATGGCTCTTGATGCCCAGAGCCAACGTTAGTCGCGGGTCAGGAGGGCGGCAACGATCGAGGGGCGAACGACAGAGCCCCGGTGACGAACGACCCAAAAGCTGATCATCGCTCTGCTCTTTCACTTTGGCTGGGCGATGAGCCCACGTACCGCATCCCGATATCGCCGCCCCGTGCGGACCTGCGAGCCGTTGGCCAGCGTCACCACATACTCTCCCTGCGGCGACGCGCGGATCTCCGCGACGCGGTTGACATTGACGAGCGCCGACCGATGCACCTGCACGAATTCTTCCGCCGCCAGCCGTGTCTCGACGTGGGCGAGCGTCTC